>JAEUSQ010000023.1 GCA_016788705.1 Bacteroidetes Order II. bacterium | reverse complement strand
AACGCAACCTCCGTCACCAAAGCACCTCAAACGTAAAAGGTTCAGTTTTGATTTGCGCGGGGTTATGCATCCATGCAAAAAGCTGTTGCCCAACGGCATCCGTATCATCGGAGACAAAGGTGGCTTGCGGAAACCATTTGAGGTTTTGGTCTTGAATTTCGAGGATGTGCTGGTCTTGCCGAATGATTTTGCCAAAGAAATAGGAAGCCAATCCGGAAACCCAGGGCGTAAGTCCGCCCAAATCCAAAAAAATGCGGGCAAAAAATCGGGTGGCGGTCTGCTCGGTTTTAAGAATGCCTTCAAACCGTGCCAAACAATGCCCCGATGTATCCAAGTAGGATAAAACCGTCACGTGCGGATGCACATAGCTTGCGATGGGGCGTAAGGTGCGGAATTTTCGGGGCAAAACCTTCGTCAGCAAGCCTTTGGGTGGTTCGGGTTGATAATGTACGGTGAAGCCATTGGGCTGAGGGCGAAACGTGGCGGCCATGGCTTGCCGTTTGGGTTGTGCAGACCGGATGTAGCCTTCATGTACAAAATGGGTATGACTGCCTTCTAAAAAGTTTTCAGCGACATTGACAAGCCTTGCTTGAATGCTTCCCGTTTTAAAGAGCAGCGGCTTTTGACCCGATAAAGCTGGAAGCACCGCCGTTTTATCCGCTTGATGCCAAACCAAGTCATAGGCTTCGAGGAGCGGAATGGGTTTGAGGGTGCAAGGACGGCAAGCATTTTTGACGGGAACAAAGGTGTTTTCGCCCGTTTCCAAGTTAAATCGCCATCCATGATACGGGCATTCCACCTCTCGTCCTCCCCAAACTTTGCCCTGCGAAAGGGGCGCGCCCCGATGTGGGCAAAAATCTTCATAGCCCACCACACGCCCTTCAAGTCGGGTTAAAAATAGCGGCCGATTCTCCTGCCAAACCTTCGTAAACTGCCCTGTCCTCACTTCGTGGCTAAACGCAAGCGGCTGGCAAAAAGCGTTAGAGTTCATATTTTTTCATCAGCGGAATGCCAATCTGGTTGGAGATTTTGAGCAATAAGCCATACACCAAGCGCCGAAACCAAGGCAAATGCGCCATATACACCGCCGAGTATTCGATGGCAGGTTTTCCGCCACGTAGCCGTTTAAAATGGGCCGCGCCTGAGCTCAGGTTAAGCACTTTGCCCGTCTTAAACAGGTAGTCAAAAACCAACTGAATGGCATGGATATACAACCCTTCTTTTTGAGGCGCATCGGTATCGTAGCCCACCAAGGGCGAGGTAATGGTATTTTCGATCACAAACAGCCCAGAAAAGGCCCTTAGCCGATTTTCGGCATCAGCAAAGCCTTGAAAGACCATCGTTTCGTCGCGGTGGCAGGCCTGAAAAAAGGCTAAGCTAAACTGGGGATTATGCCGCGAGTATTTTTCGAGATATAGTTTTTGGTACAGCACAAGGGCTTCTTCGAGGTATGCGCCCATCGCTTCATGAGGCAAATAACGCAGGTTTTGCTTGCGCATCAGGCGCAGGTCGTGCTTGTTATTGTTGTGTTTAAGCCAAGCTTCCCGCGCCATTTCGTATAAATACACCTGTCGGCTGCCCACCAAATGATAGCCGTTTTCCTGAAAAGCGTGCAACAAATCGGCGTGTTGCCCTTCATTGAGCGAGCGAAAAATCAGGGCGTGCTGGGGAAATTCGCGGAGCAAAAATATTGTGATGGCCGCCAGTTCCTCCCCCGACCAAGCAGGATAGGGATTGGTGGAAAGCAAAAAATTGTTCACATGTACGTTTTGGTTAATTTTACCCCGCTTCAAAATCCAACTAACGCCTTTCAGCAGGCCCAATAAGCCCACTTGCAGCAGGGGATTTTTTAGATTTCGCCTGATTTCGTCTTGGGCATACAGGACATACGCCGTATAAGGGGAGCATGTAAACGTGCTGTCCCACTCGGTTTGGTTGATGGTGACGGGGAAGTAAAGCCCATCCCTTACCTGCAAGACCCGCATTTGGGTTTTGGCGTTGTGAATCCAATGGGCAGCAGGCGCGGTCAAAAACAGGCGGGTATAGGCTTTCACCACACCTTCAGGCATTTCGTCCCAGTTCACCCACTTCGCCATGACGCTTTTGATTTAGGTTAAAGCCTCGCCATTGTACTCAATATCGCCGGTGGTGGCTTCCAGCCAAGTGCTGTTTTGGCTAAACTTAAGATAGGAAATTTCGAGCAGGCTCAGCGCTTGCAGAAAGAACGGAAGCGGATCCTTTGGGCTAAAAATTACGTCTTGCGCGGCCTGTACCTGCCGCGAAAAAAAGCGAAATGGATGCAAAACTGCCATGGCATATTGGATGGCAAAGGGTTTTTCGGGGGCTTGTTGGTAAAATCCTTCCGCCAAAAACGCAGGCGCTAAGGCTTGGTGTAATAAGTGTGCGCCACTGGTTCCGCGTGGATTGCATTCAATAAAATAAGGCTGGTTATCGGCATCCAAGATTACATCAAAACAAAGCTGGCCCGTATAATTCAACTGCTTTCCAAAGGCAGCCACCCGTTCAAAGCTGGCGGAATGGGCGATGGGTTCAAAGTAAATGCCAGAGCCTTTCCCTGCCCGATACCGCGGATGATAGGCGGCATAAGCCTTGAGTTGTCCCGCATCCCAAATGCTGTAAATGCAAATTTCCTTGCCATCAATGCGTTTTTGGGCAATCCAATGCGGTTTTTCGGATTCGGGGAAATGGTCGGCGGCTAAGGTTTTGCCGAGTATGGTGGCCGTGGCGAAACGGGAATAGATGGGCTTAAAAACGTAGTCGGCACTCTGCGCCCATGCTGTAAAGTTGCTTAAGGACTGGGTTTCGGGAATGGGAAGCAGGTGCTGGTAGTCGGTGAAAAAGCGTCCTTTATCGTGCAGCGCTTGCAGCAGCGCAAAATCAGCAGTCCAGACCTTGCAGGGGAAATCGGCTTGGGCAGCGGACACATAGAAGGCTTCTTCGCAGGTGGGAATCAAATGGGTAACGTGTTCCTCGCGGATGAGGTCGCGCAAGGCTTGTGTGAAGCGTACCGTTTGGTAACGTGGCGAAGGCAGCACCACGTAACGCGCCACCGCATTCGACCATCGCGCAATCGTCCAATGGCAGGAATCCGCCATCACCACCCGATGCCCCTGCCGATGGAAACTCCGCGCCAATTCTAAGGCAATGGGGGCGCGTGCGCCAGTGATGAGGATGGTTTCGGGAAAAGACATAAGGCAAAACGAGGTTGAGGATACCGCAATCTACGCCAATGCGCCCGTAAAAACGCCATCGGGTTCTGCGAACGCCATCGGGTTCTGCGAACGCCATCGGGTTGCCTACCTAACCTTTCGGCGTGGCGCAAAGCGACTCCCGAAAGCGTTCTATCGAAGTAAACGCCATCGGGTTGCCTACCTAACCTTTCGGCGTGGCCCACAAAAACGCCATCGGGTTTGCCTACCACCTTTCGGCGGGCGCACAAAAACGCCATCGGGTTCTGCGAACACCAATGGGTTTGGCCCGCAAAAACGCCACCGGGTTCTGCGAACGCCAATGGGTTTGGCCTGCAAAACGCCGTCGGGTTCTACGAACGCCAATGGGTTGCCTACCACCTTTCGGCGTGGCGCAAGGCGATTCCCGAATGCGTCCTATTACGGTTTAAAAGGTTTTTCTTGGAAAAAGATGGATTATGGTGCTAAATTCATGGATGTTTTCTTCTTTTCGCCTGCTGCTCTATGCCTAACGCACCCCGCCTGCCCGAAGCCCTTGAAGACCGCAAAAACCACGATTTCTACAAGGCGCTCTACCTTGCTCCCGAAACCTATATTGCGCATTACCGCGACGAAGCCGCCTACCACGCCGCCTTCCGAGAAGCCTTTGCTGCCCTGCAAACCGGCCCCGATGCTGGTAAATGGGCTTCTATTCACTTCCCGACGGATATTGTCTTTGCAACTGGGCTCAAACTGAAAAATGGAACGGAGTTTCTCTTTTTAGATGGCTTTTTAATGGGGGCCGAGATTACGGAGATGGAGCAGCAAACGGGGCTTGAAAAATGGAGGTGGAGGTTTGACGACGAAATTGAGTGGCAAAAGAGAACCTTTGATTTTAAGCTACATCTTTCAAAAGCGACGTTTTCGGGTAATGCCGCTTTTGGTGCAGCGACGTTTTCGGGTAATGCCAATTTTTATGCAGCGACGTTTTCGGGTAATGCCGCTTTTGGTACAGCGACGTTTTCGGGTGATGCCAATTTTGGTGCAGCGACGTTTTCGGGTGATGCCGCTTTTTATGCAGCGACGTTTTCGGGTAATGCCAATTTTGGTGCAGCGACGTTTTCGGGTGATGCCGCTTTTGGTGCAGCGACGTTTTCGGGTGATGCCTATTTTGGTTTCCTGAACGCACCCACTGCCCTTAACAGCGCTAAACAGCGCTTGGAAAAACGTATCGCGGCTTTACAAAACCAAGGTTCTGGCCTAGAAGGAGAAGAGCAAAAACGTGCTTATAGAGGCTTGGTACGGCAACTTGGTTTACACCTTCGCGCTTTAGAAAACCCACAACCAATTTTCCATTGTAAACAAACCTTGTTTTTAGGCGACGTTAGTTTTGGGGACTCTACCTTTGCAGGTGCGTTTAGCTTTGAGCAATGTTTTCTGCAAAACGGTGTCTCCTTCCAGAACGCCACCTTTTCTGAACGGGCTGTGTTTGAGGCTCCTAATCCTTAGCACTTGGATACTACGCCAGAAGTATCCTTAGCAGGAGTCCTAAAAACCTTTGGGCAGCCTTCCTATCATAGGGCCTTGGCGGCGCAAATCCGAAACCTCCAAAGCAGCATTCAGCGCTTAGAAAGCATTACCTTACCAGACCTTGACGAAAAAACAGGCAGAGCCGTGGGAATCCCAGAGGCATTTCTGGCGCACTACCAAGGTCTTCAGAAAGATTTCGAAAAGATTAAAGGTGAAACAAGCCCAGACCTTAATTCCTTTGCGGACAAGGTTCAAGCATTTGAGAAAGCTTGTAAGCAAACGTTTGGAGACATTTATCATACACCTTCTTCCATACGACACGGGCTTACCTTGTTACAAGGCTATGTTCGCCGCTTGCAGACCTTAAAAACCCTCATGACCTTGCCACAGGCGCGCCCCTTCCCAGTGGCTAAGCTCATTTTTGATCGGGCAACCTTTGGCAATGAAGTGCATGACCGCGTGGAGTTTCGGCATATTCAAGACGTGGCGCTTTCGTTTGTGGGTGTAAACTGGGGTACGGTGCCGCGCTTTGTCTCGGTAAACTTTGCCCAAGCCATCCTCCGCGATACCGACTGGCGCACGGCGCTTTTCCAGAGTTGTGTTTGGGGAAAAGAAGATGGGCGTTATAGTTTACAAGATGACTTTCTCGCACATCGCAAAACCATACAAAAACATATCCCCTTTTGGAAATATGCAACCGTTGCCGAAATAGCAGCGAATGAAGAAGCTACCCGTCAATTTAAAAGAAAATATACTGAAAAAGATTATGCCGATGTGGAAGAACTCTACCGCCAACTTAAACAGAACTATGAAGACCGCAGAGATTTTGCGACGGCGGGAGAGTTTCATTATTCCGAAAAAGAACTACGCTTAGCACACTTGAAAATCCGTAAAAAAACACAAGACCGCATTAGGTGGGATTATGGTGTGCTTTGGTTGTATAAAAAGCTATCGGGATATGGTGAGCGTTGGGGCTACATCTTGCTCCTTTTGGTTTTACTCACCTTGTTGATGCCTTCTATTTATTTATCCACGGGCTTACAGGTGAAAGACAAAGATTTTATCCCCGTTACCCAGCATGTCGCCATAAATTGGGGAGGCTGTCAAGAATATGCCCCCGATCCCGCCTGCAAAAAAGAAAACTGCAAAGAAATCCTCGTTTGGCATCCCATTACGCAGGAATATCAGGCGAATGGCCAGTTAGGGGAAATTGGTGGCCTCGGCTATTGGAATGCTTATGGTCATGCCCTGAACCATAGCGCCAAGTTTATTTTGCCCTTTCAAGAAAAGTTTTATGTGCCGCTTGGATTTTGGGGTTCATTTTGGTCGGGCTTGCATGTGCTTTTAGCCCCGCTTTTGGCCATTTTATTGGGGACGGCTATCCGCCAAAAACTGAAGCGCTAAACCGTTTTGGGCGTTTTATCGCGGAAGACCAGCGAAAGCACCAAAAGCACAAAGGGGAAGCCATGAAAAACGACATCAAACCAGTCCATGGAGGTCATGCCAATCGCACCGCCTGCAATCCAGCGGAGTTTGCCCCAGAGATGCGGTTCGGGGAAAAACGGAGCCAACCCCAGCGTGAGGCACATCATAAGTGTCAATTTTTAATCTAAGTATTGAAAAATTTTTCTCATAAATATTTTAGTTAATTTGTTATTTTTACACCCATTCGTGTCATGTCTTGGAGGAGGGTTTGGGGATTCACGGCATGTCCCATGAGGTGTAGGCCCGTTTGGTGTAAGACCCCCGAAGCATATTGTAATAAACACGCAACGGCGGGGATGGCGGTCATCTCGTAGGCATCAGGATGAAAGGCCAAAATACGGTTAGAATGTGGTTGTCCGTTACGGCGACCGCTAATTTCGGTGGTAAACCAAACGCCTAAAGGGGGCGATGTAAAGGTATTGCTCCCCCAGATCAACAATTTGCTCAACAACTTTCGTCCCAAACCCTTGCGGATTTTGTACAGCCCCATGATGAGCGGTGATAGGACATTATCCACAAATCCATTAAAACCAGCCACATAGGTCCCGGTCTCTTTAAGCCCAAAGGCTTCGGGAAGACTACGCATTTCCTCGAACCATAGCGGCATACAGGTCTGTACCCCATATTCCGGCCCAAAGTCTATCTTCACGCGGTCTTGCCACGTAGCTTTTTTCCAGCCCCCATTCCGATAAACCCAAGCCCTATAGTCCCCGATGCCATCCACCAATTCGCCAGCCGAGGACACCGTACCCACATCACGGATTTTCATCAACATCCCCACCGTCGCACGGTCACATTCGTCAAAGTCTGGCGCTAAGGCCCGAATAAAGGCCGCAGGCAATCCCGGATGAAAACCAGCTTGTGTAATAAAGAGGCGCTTTTTCTCTAAAATCTTCAGCTCCAACGTTTGTAAATCTTTCCAAACCGAGTGGGGATAATGCACATCCAAATAATCCATGCCATTTTCTAAGGCAACACGGGCAACCGTAAGGGCATGTTCGGTGGCCGAGGTACAAGAAACCATAACGTTTGCTGATTGTACGGCTTCTCGGAGACTCGCCTCGTCTGTGGCATCCGCCCTCTTCGCCAAGGCACGCTCTCCAGAAAAGGTATTGTTTAATTGATTGGCGGCTTCTTGGGCACGTTTTAGGCTTCGTCCGGCAATGACGACTTGGTGTGGGGTTTCTTGCAACAATAGCCGCGCAATGGGGAAACCCGCTCCCCCATATCCACCCAAGATAAAAAAGGTCAGGTTGTTACGCATGGTCGTTTTCCCATGTTTTAGCATCCGGTCAATAAAAGCCATTTCATTAAACGCACATAGTTGAAAAGTGTGCCACGAATAAACATGGTAGCTTGTGTGAAGTGTGTGGCTTATATTCGTCCTATTTTATGATCATACACCCAATCTCAGACAATCCATATAACCATCACGCCTTATGAATTCACTTATCCCATTGCTTCTTTTTATTGCCTTCTCTTTTGGTGCAGCCGTCATTGGAGGCCAATTTTCCCCACAATCGGAATGGTATGAGGCATTAAAAAAACCAGACTGGCAACCACCGGGTTATTTGTTTGGCTTGGTATGGACACCCCTTTATGTATTGATTGGGGTTTCTGGCTGGTTGGCGTGGCGGAAGGGGGGATTTGTGGGTGCACCGCTTGCTTTTGGGGTTTATGTGTTGCAGTGGTTGCTAAATGCCGCTTGGAGTTGGTTGTTTTTTGGTTTACACGAAATGCAGTGGGCTTTATACGAAATCTTTGTACTCTGGGTGTTGATTGGGGTAAATATATGGCTGTTTTGGCGGATTGACGCTTGGGCAGGCGGACTTCTTGTGCCTTATTGGATTTGGATCAGTTTTGCAACGCTACTCAATTATACCCTTGTTCAGCTAAACCGATAGGCGGTGGAACCTCCATAAATGCTTGCTTGTAAATCCACACAATCCACATGACCGACATTGTAAATTTAAAATCCCTGCCTCGAAATCCAATTATGACCAAAACAGGATGATCATGTCAAAGTATCAGGCCACTATCAACAACCGCTCCTTCGAAATCGTGAGCGATGAAGGACTTTTATCTGTCAATGGAGAACCTGTCAAGTGTTCCTTAGAACCCATCGGAAATGGATTGTACAGCTTGTTGATCCGTAACCAAAGTTTACCCGTTTTTGTGCAGCCAATGGATGGCGGGCAAATGAAAATTACCATTCAAGGGCGTTCTAGCGTTGTACAGGTGAAAGACGAGAAAGAGTTGTTGTTGGAAAAATTTGGTGTTAAACATGGAAAAGACGCCGTTGCAGCCAATCTGAAAGCGCCCATGCCAGGCTTGGTATTACGGGTGTATGTAGAAGCCGGACAAATGGTTAAGGCCGGAGATCGTTTGCTGGTCCTCGAAGCCATGAAGATGGAAAACGAAATTAAAGCTCCGGCGGACGCACGGATCAAAGCGGTGCAAGTGAAGCCTGGAGATGCTGTCGGAAAAAATGCCGTGCTGATTTCTTTTGAGAAAGACTAAAACCGAAACAAAACCATATGCGCCCTCCCGTAGGACAAATTGAAGGTAAAAAACAGGCTGTCGAACAGATGTTCGATACCATTGCACCACGATACGATCTCCTGAATCGTGTACTCAGTTTGGGGATAGACCAAGGGTGGAGAAAGCGGGTGGTTGCTTTGCTCAGCGCAGATAAACCCCAGAAAATCTTGGATGTGGCGACCGGAACCGCCGATCTGGCACTTGCCTCGATGCGGTTGCAACCTGAACATATTATAGGGGTGGATATCGCGGAAGGCATGTTGGAGGTGGGACGAAAAAAAATTGCCACATTGGATTTGTCTGACAAAATTACCTTGCAACGGGGCGATTCGGAAAACCTGCCGTTTGAAGACAATCGGTTCGATGCTGTTACGGTTGCCTTTGGTGTGCGTAATTTCGAGAACCTGTATGCGGGTCTTGCCGAAATGCGGCGTGTTTTACGGCCCGGTGGGAAGTTGGTGGTTTTGGAATTTAGCAAGCCAAGCCACTTTCCAATTAAGCAATTGTATTCGTTCTACTTTAGGCAGGTATTACCGCGAGTGGGCAGCACGGTTTCGGGCGTCTCTGGCCCATACCAATACCTCAATGAGTCCGCAATGGCTTTTCCGGATGGCAAAGATTTTATGGTGGAATTGACTAAAGCCGGATACCATACCGTTACTGCCGAGCCACAAACCTTCGGAATTGCCACCATTTATACCGCTATTAAATAAACGCTTAACTGTCCATGCCTGTCATTACAACCGAATCCGTTTTAAAAGCCCTTTCTACGGTCATCGAACCCGACCTTCACCGTGATCTGGTGAGCCTAAACATGATTAAAGATGTTCAGGTCTCTGGTTATAACGTCTCGTTTTCGGTAGAATTGACCACCCCCGCTTGTCCGCTGAAGGAGTTGATCGAGCGGGATTGCCGACAGGCGCTTTATCGTTACTTCGGAGAAGAGGTGGTGGTAGAAATCACTATGACCGCAGACGTCTCGCGTGGGAATCGTATGATGGAGACGGGAGTACTCCCTGAAGTCCGCAATATTGTGGCTGTGGCATCGGGGAAAGGAGGGGTTGGGAAGAGTACGGTAGCGGCTAATTTGGCCGTTGCCTTGGCGCAGACTGGTGCAAGGGTAGGCTTGTTAGATACCGATATTTACGGCCCCTCTGTCCCTACAATGTTTGGTGCAACAGATGCGCGTCCTCGTGTAAATGCTGATCGAAAAATTATACCGATCGAACAATACGGTGTGAAGTTGCTTTCGATGGGCTTTTTAGTAGATCCAGACCAAGCGGCGATTTGGCGTGGCCCAATGGTAACGTCGGCTGTTCAGCAATTTATCCGAGATGCAGAATGGGGGGCGTTGGATTATTTGCTGCTGGATTTACCGCCCGGAACCGGAGACATCCAATTGACGCTCGTACAAACGGTTCCCATTACGGGTGCTGTGATTGTCTCTACCCCACAAGAAGTGGCACTGGCCGATGCGCGGCGCGGCGTGGCAATGTTCCACAAAGTTAATGTTCCCGTTTTGGGATTTGTGGAAAATATGGCGTACTTCACACCGCCTGATCTCCCTGACCGGAAGTATTATTTATTCGGAGAAGGGGGCGCAAAACGGCTCGCGGCAAAAATGCAAGTACCGCTCTTGGGCGAAATCCCCATTGAACAGATTGTGCGTGAATCGGGTGATGATGGTGCTCCGGTGGTTATTCGCCATCCGGGCAGTTTGTCCGCCGCTGCCTTTCGGTATGCCGCAGAAGAAACGGCGCGGGTCATCGCTGTGCTGAACGCAGAAAATGGAACCGAATCCCCCGTTTTTGAAATAGAGCCATAAAGAAAACGTGTGCGTCGAGCAGGATGTTTTTTTATGGCTTTAATGTTTTTTCATCCATGTGAAACGCCTCTTTTGGCTTCTTTGGGTACTTTTTTAAGTTTTGGCACGATTTGTGTGTAGCGTCTTGTAGGTAAACCCCATTCCTATGAGACGTTTTTTTGTTCCCATTTTTTTGGTTCTTTTGGCTGCTTGCGATTCTTGGGTGCAAGATGTACCATACCCCGCCGGTGTTTTGTCGGAGGAGGCGCTGTCCACCGAAATTCATGTTCCTGCTCAGGTAGCAGCATTACACAATACCTTTGCCGAATCTTTTGGTGCGCTTTCTTTGTGGACCGATATGGTTTCGGACGCTGTAGAGCCAGACGAAGGGGCTGCTATTTCGCTTCGGGATGTTATGGAATTGGA
Organism: Bacteroidetes Order II. bacterium; assembly: GCA_016788705.1. NCBI lineage: Bacteria > Pseudomonadati > Bacteroidota > unclassified Bacteroidota Order II. > Bacteroidota Order II. bacterium. The sequence continues at coordinate 111,231 of JAEUSQ010000023.1, read as the reverse complement.
ACAGCGGAGCATTTCCCCCGCCAATGCCTATTCCAGCGAAGCATTTCATTTGGTTCACCAACTTCGGTATTTATCGGATGCACTACGGGCGAGGGTAGAAAAAATTGGCCCCTTTAAGGATCCAGCGCTTCGTAATAGGGCGATGTATTATGCACATTTATACAAGGGGATAAGTCGTTATTTCTTGGCGACATATTTCGGTATGAATGAAGGCGGAGCAGGCGTCCCTGTCGAGTCGGGTAAATTGGTGACGGCAGACATACTTTTCTCGGAGGCTTTGGCGTCTTTCGAGGCTGCACAACCTTTTGTGCCTTCTGCCACCGATAGCCGTTTGTTGCAGACATTGCGTGCCCGGGTATATCTCCTCGCCGATGAACCTTTAAAGGCGCTCATGGCGGCGCAAAATGGGCTAAAGCCGGGTGATGTACCGTTTCGGGTACTTTTTTCTGAAAGTTCTCCCAATCCTTGGTTCACCAACCGAGCCATTGTTATGTTACCCATGCGTTTGGCGGGCATCGTCAAATTAATCCCCGCAGAAGCGGCCCGAATTCCCGTAGAGGAAGTTCGGACCCTTGGCAAAACCGTATTCAGGGTATCCAAATATACCAACCGGACCACGCCCATGGTTTTTGCATCTTGGCAAGAAAATGAGTTGATGCTGGCAGAATTGGAGTTGCCAGAGAATGTACAAAGTGCGCGGGCGCGGGTCAATAGCGTTCGTTCTATTTACGATTTGTCGCCGCTTACCCAACTTTCGGCCCAAGATGTGCTCGATGAACGGGATCGAACATTGTTTGGAACCGGCCTGCGGTTGTTAGACCAGCGCCGTAAGAACCTGTGGCCGCCCTCGTCTGGCCAGTGGAAATATCTTCCAGTAAGCGCTGTGGAACGTATCCGAAACCCAAACCTGAACTAAATAAAAATCCACATACAGAAAAAAACATCAGATGTGGGAGTCAATCCTTTGAATCACTCCTCACATCTGATACAGTTATCGAAGTAATAATCCTGTATGTTCAATTTTTTTCAACCACTTTTCCTTAAAGGCCACTGTTGAATGGCGCATGGGCGAAATAGAAGTGGTATAGACCGGACTAAAGCCACAAAAACCCAAAATGGCACGTTTCATGATGGTTTGTCCGGCCCCCCGATACATCAGCCAGTCATACCAGCCCGGGGTGTCCATCGTCGTAATGATCCGAGCGGTTTTCCCTTTAAGGTGCTTGTCCCACATTGGATGGTCTTTCCTATAATTAAATGCAAAACCTGGCAACATCACCCGGTCTATGAATCCTTTCAGCAGGGCAGGCATAAATCCCCACCAGATGGGATAGATCCAAACCACATGTTCTGCCCATTGGATCGCAGCTTGGGCAGCGACAAGGTCGGGTTCCAAAACCTTAGGGCTGGAATACCCCATTTCAAGATTTAATTCGAAGTGGAGGGTATGTAGGGTAATTTGTTGTACCGTCGCGCCACTTTTTTCAGCTCCTTTACGATAAGCCGCCGCGATCGCGTCAGAAAAACTGGAGGGTTGTGGGTTGCCTTGGATGATTAGAATCTTTTTCATGGCATTAGGGCTGTTGAATAAAGGTATGGGTGCGGTTTTTATCGTTTTGCATGTGGAAACGAGGGGTTTTTTGTCCGATGTACCACCAAGTAAATATGATACCAACGAACCATAATCCGAGTACCCAGAATGTTTCGGTGGAGGGTTGTGTGATGGATTCTTGTTTCAGCGCCTGCCAAACGGAGAGGAAAAACAGCGTAAGATACCCAATACCTGCCAGATTAACTTTACGCATCGCCTCCAGATGGGGCATATTGCCTCTTTCAGCCATCCAAATGGTGAAAAGGGGCAAAACTTGGATGGCGTGAATGCCTATGAAATGTGCCACTCGTAAATCTCCAAATTCCAGACTCCAGTTTAAAAACGGGATTCCGGCGCCACCATCGGGTGCGCCTACGGTATGGGATCCCATTAAGGCCAATTGTTTGCCGGATTGTAAGGCAGCCAACTGCATTTCGCTTGGAGTGGACATCAAAAATCCGACCAACATGCCCAGCAAAGCACTGAGAAATCCCCATATCACTCCCCGTTTAAGCAAGTCCTCTCCCGCTTTTTGACGTAAAAACCAAATCATCAGCACGAGGTTCATTGCCCAGAAAACCGAAATGCCAAACGCCATAACATTAAAAATCAGCATGTCTTCCAAGGTTTCAGCGTTAAAATGCGAAGGCCGTGCCCGGAATGCCTGAAAGTAAATGAGCACCATTTCTATTGCGAGCATCGCCCCCGAAATATCCAAAACCAACCGGGTCCGACGTGGCACTGGGTTTAAATATCGTGGTAAAGACAATAGTGTTAACGCATATAACAGGCCGGAAAGGGTGAATTTAAGGGGTTTGATCCATGCACTTATGCCCATTACCAAGCGGTCATCTGTTGCCCAAGCGAATGACAAAACAGGAATTAGGAGAATCATCGCCAAACTGTAATAGGTCAGGATTGGGCTAATGGTTCTGTTTTTAGATATCCAATTATTAATCATTTATGTTATTTGTAAGAGTGAATATAATTAAAGTAACACTGTTCTTTCTTAATTCTTTTTTTACCCATTCAGATCAACCAAATGGGCAAAAAGGCGCAGAATCTGTTATTGGGCCACCGAAATTCCGGTTTTAACTTCGGACCAAGCCCACAGGGCATCCGACAGGGCGGTGTCGTATGAGGCATTAGAAGAGGGGATGGCCTTTTTTTAACAAAGTACTGGCCAGATACGCCCTCCACATCGGGACTTGAGGCCAGATAGACCTGATTTTCGGCGCCTTTTTCAACGGAAACAGCAGCCATTTTTTTAATGAGCCGCCAGACAACATTAATGGCGTCGCCGAAAATACCTTTTCCTTTCCCGTTGTTGTCGCCAAAGTCGGAAGCCACAAATCCCGGATGCAAGCAGTTGGCCGTCACATTGGTTCCTTTGAGCCGCTTGGCCAGTTCATAGGTAAACAGGATGTTCATCAGCTTGGAGTTGCTATATTGTGTCCAGCCGCTGAAGCTACTTTTCATTTCAAAATCATCCGGATTTAACCTCGCTCCAGAATGGGCATCGGATGCGACATTGATAATCCGTGCGTTTGGAGTGGCTTTTAGTACATCCAGAAGTGAATGAGTCAACACAAAATAACCCAAATGGTTGAGTGCTACGGTCATCTCTATCTGGTCCTGATTCTCAATCCGATTCATATAGAAAGCACCTGCATTGTTCAGCAAGACATCCAAACGATTAAATCTTGCTTTAAAATCTATGCCAAGTTGTTCTACACCGGCTTGATGAGACAAATCTGCCACGAGGTAATGAATTTGGTCATTTTCGGTTTCCCTCTTTAGTTTTTCGGCCACTGATTGGCATTTTTGGGTATTCCGACCAGCAATAACGACGTTAGCCCCCATTGTTGCCAATTGTTTGGCGGCCTCTTGGCCAATGCCAGCCGTCGCTCCTGTGATGAGTACAGTTTTTTGTTTCATCTTTTTGTGAGTTGTATGATTAAAAGTAACACTGTTTCATGTTTGGAAAAAAAATAAATGTGTTCTAAAACGTTTTTGAAAGCGAACACAAAGAGGCCTCTATGGCGGTCATTGGGAACATATCTGGGCAGGAAATCCCCAGAGAGGCAATGCCGTGAACTTGTGCCCACAAAAAGGAAGCAACATGCTGCGGGTTGACTTCGGGTGGAAAAATGCCTTGGCTTTGACCAGAAATCACGACTTCTTCTACAATCATAGGCCCCACATAGGCATTTCCAGCAATTTTTAAACGTTCATATAGGCGTGAAAGCAGGTCGCCGCGTTCCATGAAGAGCAAACGATACTGCACAGGGTGGTCTAAAGCAAACTGTACATAGCCCCGTCCGATGGCTTCGAGTTGTTCGGCGGGATGCGCGTGCTTTTGTCGTGCCAATTCTAACGCCGTGCTGAAGGACTGGAATGCGGCCTCGAACAGCGAAAAAATGAGATCGTCTTTGTCTCTAAAATACCGATAGATGGTGGTTGGGGCATATCCAATGCCTTCCGCCACTTCCCTTAACGAAAACCCTTCGTACCCTCGTTCCGAAAGCTGGCGTGTGGCTTCTTCGTGGATCATGTGGTGCATGTTCTCACGACGTTGTTGGCGGCGTTGGCGGCTTGCTTCCCGAATACGTTCTGCCCTCGTTATGGTCATCTGGAAATTAAAATGTCGGGGTATTATTATTGTAACAGTGTTACTAACATAATGATCCTTATGGTGTGTTGTCAAGACCGCAAGGCCATAAATTTATGTAGCAGGTAAAATATCCTGTTCAAGGCAGGGAAAAGGCTTTTCATGCCTCATGGAGTGGAGAGCCGAATATCCAAAACTGTGAGTTGCGGCGATTTCTGGCCTTGAAAATGGTTTTCATCTAAGGTACATGCCAGGTCTAGCAGGGTACCATCCGTTAGGTGCGCCCAAACATCGGCTTTGTTCCAGGCCACGCAACGGGTTTCGGTGCCATTCTGCCGTACCACAAACGAAAGGTGGCGCTCTTTCATGATACGTGGCGGGCCTTTTAGGGTGACCTTACGCAGCAGAAAGCGTGGTTCTTCATTCATACGGCCAAAAGGGGCCAAGGCCTGCAATGCGGCACGGGTGGCCAGGTTCATGGTAGCCAATTGAACCTCTGCATCCAAATGTAGGTGGGGAACCAAGTCTTCTTCGGCGAGGTGTTCGATGGAAAACGCCATCATTGCATCTTTAAATGCTTCGAAGCGCGTAGCCTGCAACGTGAGACCAGCTGCCATTGCATGTCCTCCAAAGCGTTCGAAGAAATGGGCATGTCGTGTAAGTGCGCTATGGAGGTCAAAATTTTCGATAGAGCGTGCAGAGCCAGTAGAAAATCCGTCTTCCCGTTGCTGCAATAAAATTGTAGGCTTATGAAATCGTTCGACAATCCTGCTGGCTGTGATCCCTAAAATTCCGGCGTGCCATTCTGGGCTTTGCAGGATGATGATGCGGGTATCAGGGTTTTGATAACCTGCTTGCAGAATCTGATCTCCCGCCTGTCGTGCCATTTCTTCTTGTTTGATTTGGCGGGATTGATTGACCTCGTTCAGGTGTTCGCTCAAAGCGACGGCCCGTTCTCCGGTAGCCGTTGTCAGCAGTTCTAAGGCTTCTTTTGCATGCCCCAGTCGCCCACAAGCATTGAGGCGTGGCCCCAGTACAAATCCGATTTGGGTTGCTTCGATGGACCTCTTCAGCAAGCCAGAAGCCTCAATTAAGGCATTGAGGCCCTCGAAGGGGGTTTTATTGATGTGTGCTAAGCCATAACGTACAATCGTTCGGTTTTCATCAAGGAGAGGCACAATATCCGCTACGGTCCCTATTGCGGCCAATGGCAGCAAGTCAAGAAGCATTTGTCGAATTTTAGCCGGTAATTTATCTGACGCGCACCATCTTCGGGCTACTTGCCAAGCCAATTTCCATGCCACTCCTGCACCACATAGTTCGCCAAAAGGATAGGGCTTTTTCCCATTTTCGGCTAGTCTTGGATGAACCAGGGCATAGGCTTTCGGGAGGCTGGATGCCTGTTCGTGGTGATCGGTTATGATGAGGTCGCAGTTAGTATTTGCCACCGAGGCAACTTCTTCAACTGCCGTGATTCCACAATCCACCGTAATAATAAGTCCAACATCGCGGGCCACCAGTTTTTGTAAGGCTTCTTTGTTTAGCCCATAGCCTTCTTCCAGACGGTGCGGAATATAACGAATGACCTTTAATGTTGGCTGAAGGGTGCGGAACATGTGCCACAGAATTGCTGAGGCTGTCACGCCATCCACATCGTAGTCGCCATAGATGGCGATGCGTTCGTAGTTTTTCAACGCATGGACAATACGATCGGCTGCACGTGTCATATCGTGCATGTGAGCAGGATCGTGGAGGTCCGACATCTTCGGATGGAGAAAAGCCTGTGCTTCTGGAAACGCACCAAAGCCACGATGCAACAGAAGATGCCCGACCAATGGGGGAAGGCAGAGCGCTTTGGCAAAGGAAACGGTCTGTGGGTGAACAGCGGGAACCGTCCAGTGCTTGGAAGGGGTCATGGGACGCACTCCGATATATCGTGCCAAAACATGGTTTAACGTTGCTTTATGGAATCGTAGTAGCCAAATAAGATAGGGGGATACAAGGCCAAAGGCAAGTATAAATCCTGCAGAGGTGCATGGACGCATCTGGGTGCCGTGTTGGTGACCTCAGGTGGTGCGAACCCCCAATGCGCGAATGGTGACATGAAGGCCATTTGGTGAAAACCAGACATAATAGCCCGGTAATGCGTCTTCCACCTCGTTCATAAACGCTTTGATAAAACCCGGTTGCTCTTCTGGTAAATCCCAGATAAGGGTGGCTTCAACAAATGTATCTCGGTAATGATCTGCCCGATGTCCCCATTGCCGGACAGCGGGTAAATAGTCTTCCAGACGCGCCTCATCGAATTGGCTATGGATGTGGTTAATCCAGTTTAGATGTTTGTGGGTAAAAGGTGATGTATCAAATTTTCCTTTACGGAGGGGTAATGGGGCTGTTAGGATGCGTTCTTCAAGACTTCTGCATTTGAATAACACATATTGTAATTCGGTAAGGGCGAATAACACTTTTTCCCGCTCAATGAGTGCTTCAAACTTGGTGCAAATCTTTCTGAGGGTTTTAAGCTGTTCTAAGGTGAGCTGATATCCTGGGCGTAGGGCACCAAGTGTTGTTCCCGGCCATTTGCTACCAGGATTTTCGGGGAGTAACTGTGGAATTTGTTGCTCAAGTTCGGCTTTTAACGCAAGAATTGGATTGGGAAATCCTTGATATGTGAGCATAGGGACACCACACCACGCCACAAAAAAAGAACGTGGTTGCAGAAAACATCGGGGTTGTCGTGCAATCAGGCTGCGTAAAAGATCCAATGTCGTCTGGGCTTAGGGTGCAGGACGTTGTATGGTACTCTGTTCCCATCGTTCAATCAAGGCTTCTGCAGTGCGTACTCCCGAAGTAAGGGCTCCCTCTATAGAACCTGTTTCCTGATGATCGCCACACATGAATACATCGGGCGATACTTCTTTAAATCCCGTTTTTGAGAAGGGTAATTCTGTCCGTTGATCTGGCAAAGCAGCTGGAATGTGATAGATTTTTAATAAGGTCCAGTCAGATAAATCTTGTTTAAACCAAAGACGCAACTGCTTTAAAACCGCTGCTTCCAATAGCTCCGGTTTTTCGTTTTGATGATCTAATACGGTGACGGAAAGAAGAACTTTTCCTTCAGGCGCATAGTCTTTAGAGACCGCACTCATGGATACCAAATGATTGACAGGCCCTTTGGGCTCTCCTTCCAAAACCAAAACGGGTTTCCCCACAGGGTCTCGGTCTGCGGCAAAATACAGGGTTATTACCCCTCTATACTTGGCAGATTTCGGAATTTTTAATAACTGTCCGGCACCCGCTCCATCCGTTGCCACGACGATCCATCGGGGATGAAGCACTTCGCCCGTGTTTAAGGTGACTATCTTTCCGGAAATTGAAGTTACCGCCGTATTGAGCCGCAATTTGTTGGCTGGAAGGGCAGAAGCGAGTTGTTCCGGAATGGCTTGCATCCCTTTCGCAGGTACGGCAGCCGAGCCTTCTGCAAACATCCGAAGAACAAACTCGGCCATTCTCGCCGAACTACGGAGACTGTGGTCTAATAAAATGCCTCCTAAAAAAGGGCGAAAAAACATCTCGATCATGCTCTCCGAAAAGTGCCAGCGTTGACGGAGGGCTTCGATTGTGGGCATGTTAGGTTTTTCAAAAATATCGTCTGGTTTTTCGGAAAGAAGAGACTTGCGCATCTTTAAAACACGCAATTTATCCGAAAACCTGCCAATAGAGGCCATCATTGTGGGTAAAAGGTCTTCGCGATGACGCTTAGGGTCGCCCACTTTTTGAAACGCACGCCCCGCATGTACCCAAGCGCCACTATAAAACAGGCGTAGGTCTAAGTCGTTTAGATTTAGATGTTTCTTTACCTGTGGATATGCCGTTAAGAGGACTTGGAACCCACGGTCTAACCGAAATCCATTCACTTCGTCGGTTCGGATTCGTCCGCCGATGCCATCGGATTTTTCAACCAACAGATAAGGGACCCCCTTCTCCTGAAGAATTTTGGCACAAATAAGACCGGAAAGTCCGGCTCCAATAATCAAAATGTCTGGCTTCTGTGTCATGTAAAAATGTTCCTTTGGCGTTGGTGTATGTAAATATGGCTTGTTTGTCACAAATAACTCGGCTTGGGATGATAATTATTAAAAGTACGCCCCCTCATTTGACATGGTTCCGGTATGGATAAGATTCTCAAGGGCTTTATTGGGGGGCAACCTATCCTATTTTTCACGCCATATGACAAACAGTTGTCAGGCTGGCGTCGTAGTTTGCCGAAGAAATGAATCCCCATTGTTATGCACTTGACCTCGCAGAACGTCGAAAGATTGGTAGAGCATTTTACGAAACTACCAACTATCGGACGAAAGACAGCCCATCGGTTGGCATCATACATCTTGAAAATGCCAAAAGAAGAAGTATATGCACTGGCGGAGGCTTTGGTTGCGGTGAAGGACCAAGTGGTTACATGTTCGATTTGTTGCAATATTGCGGATATGGACCCTTGTCCTGTTTGCACGTCTCTTAAACGGGATCACTCGACTATTTGCGTGGTAGAAGAACCCAATGATGTACTGGCTTTAGAGCGTACCCATGAGTACAAAGGGGTATATCATGTCTTGGGGGGAGTGATTTCTCCGTTGGATGGGGTTGGCCCGAACGATCTCAAAATTCGTGAACTAGTCGCTCGGATTGCGATGGGTAAGCCCTCTTCTGCACAGGTGATGGAAACGCAAGAAAGCTATCAGAACAAAACCCATGCACAGGTCGAGGAAGTAATCTTGGCGATGAACCCAACGGTAGAGGGCGATACGACCGCTTTTTATATTGCGCAATTGCTACAACCTTTCGGTGTTCGGGTCACCCAAATCGCACGCGGCTTACCAACAGGAAGTGCCTTGGAATACGCAGACGAATCTACCCTAAGTCGTGCACTCGAAGGGCGGGTTCGGTTGTGAAACGGACGTCGAGGATCTTCACGCTTAAATTTCTTGTAATGCAACTACGCCGTCTAAGAGTTGCTGATGAATTAAGCCGTTCGAGGCGACCAAACGACTTCCCGTGAGCCAAGTATCACCACCAAGAAAATCCGTAACCGTCCCGCCTGCTTCCTGAATCATTAGACCTCCTGCAGCTACATCCCAGATTTCGTACCCCATCTTGAATACCCCATCGAATCTCCCCGCAGCCAAATACGCCAGGTCTATCACCGAGGCGCCGGTACGTCGGACGGCTTGTGCTGTACCCATAAAATGTCGGAGTACTGCCAGATAGGCATCTATATGCGCCCATTCGCGAAAGGGAAAACCAGTGGTCAGGAGAGATTGTTGAAGGGTTGCATATGAACTTACTTCTTTTCGTACGCCATTCACATAAAAACCACCCCCTCGGATGGCTGTGAACAGTTCTTCCCGAGAAACATCCAAAATAACCCCCACAACCACTTCTTTTTCAACTTGTAGCGCAATGCTTACGGCATAAGGCGGGACACCGTGGGCAAAATTGGTGGTACCGTCTATGGGGTCAATGATCCAACGGGCATTACCAGGTTTATTGTGATGCTCGGTTTGTTCCTCTGCCAAAAAACCATAAGCAGGGAAAGCGTCCATCAGAACGCTCATGATGAGACGTTGGGCCTCATCGTCCACCACCGTAAGTAAATTATGGAGACTTTTCTCTCGGATCTGCTCGCTTGAAAGCCTGCCCGCGTGCATGCGTATCAGGTTTCCAGCCTGAAGGGCAGCCTCTACCGCGATATCACGTTCGTGCTCAAATGCCATAGGAATTGATTATAAGGTTTCTTGAATAATTCCTTTGACCAGTAATTCTAAGTCTGAACGCATGGCTATGCCCATATCCATCACTTCCTGATGATTTAAGGGGCCTTGCATCCCACTCGCCATGTTGGTGATGGTGGAAATGCCCATAACCTTCATGCCAAAATAAGCCGCTTGAATCACTTCGGGGACGGTACTCATGCCAACTGCATCAGCGCCGATGGCTCTGAAAAACTTGATTTCCGCTTTTGTTTCATAACTAGGACCTAGTACACCCACATAAACGCCTTTCCGGGTAGCAATACCCCGTTTTAACGCAGTGTGTTCTGCTTTACTTAGCCAGTCTGTATCATATGGATCCGACATATCCGGAAAACGTGGCCCACCGTCCTCGTTTGGACCAATCAATGGGTTTTGTCCCGTCATATTGATGTGGTCGTGAATAAACATGATGGTGCCCGCCTTGAAGGTGTCGTTGATCCCACCCGCTGCATTCGTCACCACCAAGTGGGTAATGCCTAACGCATGTAGCAAACGAATCGGAAAGGTAACGTTCCGGATACTATGGCCTTCATAAAAATGAACACGCCCTTGCAAAAAGACCACTTCTGTTCCTTCCAACTCGCCAAAAATAAGTTTGCCTGAATGGCCTTCAACTGTAGATCGCGGGTAGCCCGGTATATCTACGGTCGGCAATACGATGGTGTTGAGGGCACTTTCCGCCAGCGAACCCAACCCTGACCCCAAGATAAGGGCAAGTTTTGGGAAGCGGTTTACACGGGTACGGATATATTGAATAGCATCTTGCATGATCGGAAAGATTAAAACTAAAAAACGGCCTACCCTAATATAAAGGCAGACCGTATGTAAATCGTAAATACGGAACTTTATTTTTTTCCGTAACGACGCATAAATTTCTCAACCCGGCCTGCGGTATCCACAAACATTTGCTTCCCGGTAAAAAACGGGTGATTGGTTGCGTCCACATCCGAACGATAAACCGGGCCTTTCATCGTAGAGCGCGTCTGAAACTCTGTTCCATCGGCTAGATGAACCGTAATGATTTCGTATTTAGGATGAATTTTGTCTTTCATTGCTTTACGCTTTAATTTTGTTCAAGACATTAAATTTATGAAATATCACGATGAATAGTTTTGAAACTCAAAAGAAGAAGGCGAGCGATTCATGTGCTACTTCAGCAAGGTTACAATTAGGTTCACCGCAGAGATACCCAATCCAACAACGCTTAAGAGGTCTCGTTTGCTAAATCCTTCATTGACTACACTCTCCACACTCACCCAGTCGCCTTGTTGAATAACTGGATAATCTTCGGGGGAAAGAAGCATATTGTCATACAACTCATCATAGATAACAATACGGCCGTTTTCGGTTTCCCGAGATATCCGAATTCTCGTGCTTCGGGTATCTTGCAGTCTTCGTTGGCTCAGAACGGGGCCGCCTGCCGCAGCCAATAATTCGTCCAAACGCCATCCTTTTTCAATTTCGTAAAGACCTGGATGGCGTACTTCACCTGTTATGCTGGTGCGAATGGTGATGGAGTTAGGCGTGGCCAAAAAAACATAAGAGGAGGACTGTGTATTGGATAATGGTGGAGTAATCCGCGGTTGTGCATAAGTAATGCTTGCCCCACCCAACATACAAACCAAGATTAAAAGAGAAAACTTATGGATCATGAACATAGTGGATTAAAGTTTTTTTGCGGAAGTATTTTCTGGATTAGCTTTGGCTTCGCCATATCCACCGTATCCGTAATAATTGCTGTAATAGCTGTCGTAGCTATTGTAATAGGAATAGTAGCCATACGCCGCTTTGGGATCAAAGCGGTTAAGTACCACACCCGTCAGCCGAGCACCTGTATTCGACATCATATTTTCCATACTTCGCTCCAATCCTTGCCAAGTGGTTTCGCCAGCAGAGAGAACCAAGATGGCGGCGTCTGCCTGGCTTATGAGGAGACTTGCGTCTGATACGGCTAAAACAGGTGGGGTATCGAAAATGATAACGTCGAATTCGTTTCTGAGTTGTAAAACAAAATCCCGCATTTTTTTGGACGCAAGGAGTTCGGCAGGGTTGGGTACCATGCTACCCGCTGGCAATAGATACAAGTCCTCAATACCCGTATAAAAATCCTCTGGCCGGAAGGGATGAACTTCAAACAGTACCTCAACCAAGCCAGGATCTTTAGGGACTTCGATCATCTTATGTCCGGTAGGGCGCCGCAAATCTGCATCAATATAAATCGTGCGGCGTCCCGATTGCGCCAAAGCAATGGCAAGGTTTAGGGCAGTCACTGTTTTTCCATCTCCAGGAGCCGGGCTGGTCACCATCAGGGTTTGGATGGGCGTATCCAATTTACTGTACTCTACGTTTGTCCGGAATCGTCGGTACGATTCTGCAATGGGAGAAAGTGGGTTCAGTAAGGTCAGCAATGAGGTACTGATGTTTTTGTTGTCAAAAACAATTTTTTCTTTTCCAGCAAAATCAGTACGGATAATGCGCTCCATCGAGGGGATAATACCCAGTACACTGTGACCCCGCTTACGCAGTTCTTCCGGTTTACGGATAACGTCATCCAGTGCATTCCGAACAAAAACAATACCTATACCCAGCGCCAATCCAAGAATAGCGCCGATTAAAAGATTCAGCAGTCGGTCAGGACGAACAGGCATGGTGGGCACCTCGGCGGTATCTACAATTTGGATTCCGCCTACCGTTGCCGTTTCCGCTGCACGAGCTTCCTGTAACTTATTCGTAACATACTCATACAATTTGGTTTTCCCTTCGCGGTCGCGTTGGAGTTGTGACAACTGGATGGAGGTTCCTGGCATGGTGCTGAGGCGAGACTGATATTCTCCAAGACGACTACCCAAAACATTTTTACGGGCAGCAAGTCCACTTACTTCAATTTCTTTTTCAATGATTTGTCGGCGGAGTTGGTTTTCATAGCCCAAGGCTTCTTTGATACCCGTAGGATCTTGGGCCGAACCAGGGCCAATCACTGTGGCGGCACTCTCTTGCATGAACTGATCCGAGACATTGTCTAAGCGACGAATAAGTTGGTTCAGTTGTGCATTCATCTCTTGTACTTTGGCATCTTGATTCGCTTTCGTCCGCCATTCCGGGTCGCGGTATAATTCGGCCAGACGCTCTTCACGCTGGGTTTGTAGTGTGGCAATTCGGGTCTTAAGCAGAGCAATTTCCTGATCTGCAGTAGAAGACACTCGGTTACGTAAACCCGCTTTATTGGGCTCTAACTGACGCTGTAATCCATTAAGTTGTGCGCGGGCCACTTCAAAATCTACACTTGCTTTGTCGGACTCTAACTTGATTTCATTGGCTTGTTGTACCAATTGGCGGGCCTCCTCATCCAACTGAACAACATTCTTGTTTTCCAGAAATGTTTCGAGTTCTTGCTCACTTCCTTTCAACGTTTCATTAAGCTGCTCATATTGTTTTTCAAGAAACTGCCGCGCCATCGAGACACTCTCGCGGGTAGATTCTAAGCGCCAGTCCTGAAAAGTCCGAACAAAGGTATCCGCTACAAACTGTGCTTCTTGTGGGGAATTGCTTGTGAACTTGATTTCAATCAGGTCAACGTCGGGGTTAACTTGCTTCACAACAATGCCTCTCTTGATTCTCGCTGCGACTGCACGTTCCGTGACCCGTCCATTTTCATCCGGTTCCAGTAATGGGCTTAGGTTACCTTTTCCAGAGCGGTTCTCAAGAATATTACTGGCCACACGCCTCGAAAGGCTTCGAGACTTCAGCATCTCAATTTCGTTGTTGATATTTCGGTTTGCCGAGGTAAATCCGATCAACTGCGCCATGTCAGCAGAGCCTCCGCCTGACTTTTCGGTATCAATTTTAAGCATTGTCACCGCTTCATATTCAGGCTTGATCATGAAAGTATAGGCCGCTACTACACCCAAAACCGCTAAGAACGTGATCAGAATGACCCAACGGCCTTTCATCAAAATCTCAATAATTTCACGTAATGAGATTTCCTGCTCAGACGGAGTATTCTCTGTAGGAACACCTATAGCTGGAGGTTGGTATTCATTGGCACGACCATTGTTAAGGCCGATTTCATTGGCGCGAGAGAAGCTGGACATGATTTATCTCTGGTTCTGAAGATGATGATTCAAGTAATAATATCACAAAACAACACCTTGGCCCGTTTTGGGCTTCCAAGTAAAAGATTGATTTTGTCTGATCGTTTGTGTTTGTAGCAAAAATACAGGCAGGGTATGTTTTGGTTTACAATCTTTGAAGAGCGCAACGAGGCATTATGCAAGATCTGCCTCAAAGATGTTGTTATGTACAATATAAAATGCCTTTCCAACTCGGGTAAAGGATGAATATAAAGATATTACAGTCCTAATGATAGCGAACTATGATCAATGGTTGCAATGGGGGAGGTTTTTTTTCACAAACATTCTTTGAAGGATTTCCAGAAAACCCATTGGGAAACTATTTTGATCAACTTAGTGCAATGTAGCCAGATACCCTCAGGTGGTTCGCTATATCGGTCATATATGTCTTAAAATAGTTGAAACGTATCTTTATTACTTAATCATTATATGCACATATTGTGTTTTTATCAATATTATAATACTCCAGATACGCCGGGAAATATAAGACTTTTTTCGCTCTTGGAAGCGGTTGGGAAAGAACATTCTGTTCAGGTGATTACTACGCCTTATTTTTTACATAAAAAAAAGACAAATTTATTTCCCTTGGCTCCAGAAGGGGTGGACATCGTCTGGTTGCCCATATCCTTCGACAACGCGATGGGGAAATGGCAAAGAATTCGTTCGTATGGTGGATTTGCATGGAAGGCCCTCTTTGCAGGATTGAGAACACGCAAAAAACCAGACGTGATTTGGGGGATATCCACACCTCTGACCGTTGGATTAATATCTTTTATCTTAGCTCGTTTTTATCGCGTCCCTTGGGTTTTGGAAGTGAGGGATTTGTGGCCAGATTTCCCGATTCAGATGAAAGGGTTCAGAAGTAGGCCCGTAATCGCGTTTTTTAAATGGATGGAAAAGTGGCTGTACCATGCTGCGACAACGGTTGTCACTTCTTCCCCCGATATGGAACACCATGTGGTGGGTTTGCTGAATCGGGAAGAGCATAAAAAAGTACAAACGGTGATACATGGTACAAACCCACAGATGAGCGATGCCATCACTGCCGAACAAGTAGAAGCCTTTCGGATACGTCACGAAATCCCCGCTAAGTTTCTGGTATTATATGGTGGAAAATTTGGACGTGCAAACGATACCCCCACCATCTTGAAGGCCATTCGTTTGATGCAAGAAGACATGGATGTCCATTTTATCCTTTGTGGATTTGGTTTCTATGAGCCAGAAGTTAAGAAAGCTGCTGTATTATCCTCCAATATGACGTATATTCCAGAGTTGGCACATCATGAAATGATGGTATTGAACAAAATTGTACATTTGTCATTGGTTACTTTTTTGGACTTGCCTGTGCTTAGCGCCAATTCACCCGCCAAGTTTTTTGACAGTTTGGCCGCTGGTGTTCCTGTTATTGTAACCAACCCAGGATGGACCAAAGAGGTGGTAGAACGAGAGGCGTGTGGATGGTATATCCCTCCTGAACGTCCGGATCTTCTTGCCCAGAAGATTAAAATGCTGGCAGCAGATCGCCTCGTTGTTGCTAAGGCTGGTGAAAAAGGTGCTGAACTGGCGCGGGAACATTATGATCGTCAAAAGTTAGGAGTGGACATGAAACATATTCTGGAATTGGCACTTGAAAAAGGCCTCCCTTAACACGTTTTCAGTTTTTTCTCTCTAAAACTTGTGCTTATCGTTTTTTAGGTACCCATTTGTAAATTATTGCTGTTTCTGTCATTTTCCATGTAGGCAAAAACATATGGGACATTACCTTTTTACCCTTTCGATAGCGGTTCTTATTTTGTTCGCAAGCCCGATAAAAGGGCAATCTATTTACTCGGATTGGCAAAAGCCTGCGCAGCCTTACCTCAAGATTGCCGTTGTGGAAGACGGCGTGTATCGTGTAACAGGTCAGGAGTTGCGGGCGAAGGGCCTGAATTTATCCGGCATAAACCCTTCTATCCTGCAATTGTTTGAGAATGGGAAAGAAATCCCCATTTGGTATCAAGGCGGGAGCAATATGGGAGATGCCGACTATATCGAATTTATCGGTAAGCAAAACCGTGGGGAGGACGAAAGTTGGGCTTATGATGCGCCTGAGTCCCAAGGGAGTACACGTTTCAGCTTGTATTCCGATACCACCTTTTATTGGTTGTCTTGGACGGGTAGCGAAGCGGGGCTTCGGTATGCTCAAGCAGCACCAACTCAATTTGCGGAAGGTGCCCTCACTACCCAGAAGTATGTTGCCATGATCTGGCAAGAACAGGAAACGACCTATCATTATGGCGATGGCGATGCCCAAGTCTCGAATCCCCTGTTTACCCGTGGAGAAGGGATGTATTGGGCCACCATCGTTAATACCTCTTCAAGTCCTGTTAATGCTGATTATACCATTCCGTTGACCAACGCGGAAGCATCGGTCGGAGATTCTCTCGAAGTCAATGTACGAATCAGTACCCTTAATGCCACTTCGCACCGTATAGGGCTTAGCTTAAACCTAAAACAGGGTGGAAGTACGGGATACAAAGAGTTGGTAGTGAAAGAATGGAATGGTTGGTTTTTTAGGGACTTTAAGGCGAAAGTCCCGCTCAGTGACCTTCCGAATTTAAACCAGCTACAGGTTCGGATCGTGTCGTACAACCCACTGAATGAAACTCGGCCGCAGGTCTATTTAGATTATATCGAGGTGCATTATCAACGTAAACTTACTGCTACCGCTGGTATGTTGCGCCTTAACCATCCTAATAAAGGAGCGGTGGGATTTACCACAAATGGATGGAGCAACGGAAATGTGGTGGTTTATAATCCAAATACAAAAAGAAGATTCGAATTCACTACCGGAACTGGAGGGGGCGTTTTTTACGAAAATCAAAACACGGGTGATTTACCCTTATATGCAATTCAGCAGGTCGCTATCAAGAAACCCGTATTGCTCAGCCAGGTACAGCCCAGTCGTTGGCGTGATCCCGCCAATACAGCAGACTATATCATTATTACCACCAAGGCACTGTTGGGCTCTGCCAATCAGATGGCGGCATATCGGCAGCAAAAGGATGGATTTAGGACTGTTGTGATAGATGTACGGGACTTATACAATGAGTTTGATTTTGGACGTCCTACCCCAATCGCCATTCGTCGTTTTGTTCACCAGTCACAAAAATGGCAAACCAAACCCCAATTCCTGTTGTTTTGGGGGGACGCCCTTTATCCCGACCGAAAATCACCGCATCAGCCTTGGGAAGTCCCTTCTTTTGGCCGACCCTCTTCCGATGGCTGGTTTGCATTGGGGCTTAATGGAAATACCGACTGGCATGAGGTGGTTTCGGTTGGGCGGCTGAATGTGCGTGACAATGAAGTCTATGGTACAACAGTCATCAACAAAATTAAACAATATGAACAAGCGCCAGTGGATGTGTGGAATAAAAAACTAATTGGGCTTGCCGGCGGGTTAAATGTTTTTGAACAAGTAGAATTAAAGCGAAATGTGGTGCGTTGGATGAAGGAAATGGCGGGAAAGCCTTTCGGGGCTGATACGACCTTTATCTCAAAAGGTATTTTGGCCGATGTTTTGGATACCTCTCTATTGGATTCACTTCAAACCCGGATTAGGAAAGGTGCGGGAATGATGATGTATTTCGGACATTCATCTGCGTTTAGTTGGGAAATTGTGACCCGTCCAGTAACAGAATGGGGAAATTCTAGTCGTTTACCGATTGTGTTTTCATTAGGGTGTACCACCGGCGCATTTGCCGGAGATCGTTTTGCTGATCCCAATAATCCCGTTTTTGCGGAGTCGTTGTTGTTTTCTCCGAATGGAGGAATTGCACACTGGGGAGGATCGGGGTCTAGTTATATCTCCTTTACAGCCGATATGGTGAACCATGTGATACCAAGAATTAACAAGGACGGTGTCCGAAGGTTGGGGGATATTTTCCGTCTGGGAAAACAGGCGTATTTGGATTCTCTGGCCAGCAGAATGTCCACAACTGTAAATGGGGTTCGGGTTCCTGGGAAAATTCGTGCTACAGAACGTCCATATGAACTAATGCATGCCCTTCAATATAACCTGATCGGAGATCCTGCCACCCAGACAAGTTTGCCTTCTCAATCCAATTATCGGCTACTGGCCAGTGACGTTGTCGTCATGCCTGCCGCCCCAGTTCCGGCAGATTCTGCCTTGACGGTTCGGGTGAATCTACACAATCTGGGAAATATTCCTGAAAAGCCTTCTTTATTAAAATTAGAACACGAACGTCCTGGCGGAGGGGTGGTCGTTTATGAGCAACGGATTGCCCCGGTTACCGTAGCCGAATCCTATACGTTTAGGGTGAAAATAAACGAACAATCGGTGGGGCAGAACAAAATTCGCATTACAACAGATGCCCAAAACGAGATTGCAGAATTTGACGAAACAGATAATTTTGCCGAAAAGAGCATCACCATTTTTTCAAACGGGGTTTCGGTGGTTTCACCCATAAACTTTGGCGTAGAAACGACACTAACGCCTACCCTGCGGGTGAGCACCTTGGCCTTAAGCCAGAGTGAACAGACCTTCCTCTTTGAGATGGATTCCACCCGAACATTTACTTCACCGTTTAAGCGCAGTTTTCAGACCACGACCAATGCGTTAACAGCGGAATGGAAACAGAGTACGCCCCTGGCCTCCGGAAGAACGTACTATTGGCGAGCCCGGTTAGATAATCCCTTACAACCCGAAAACTGGACCCATGCAGCTTTTACTGTTCGGACGGATCTTGCGGCGGGTTGGCTTCAGCAAAGGACCTTGTTCGAAGGGAATGTACATTCGCCCCAAATCTCGTTTAGCGATCCTAAGTGGACCTTTGCCACAGCAAAGAGTGAAATTAATATTGATGCCACTTCTGGTGGTACAAACCAGAATAATAAGTGCCAGTATTTGGTGAATGGAGAACCGTTCCTGCGTTTGAAATCAGGGTATGGGATTCTTACCTTGGACGGATATAGTGGCAAGGTGAAGGAATATTTTAGTGGGGCAATTAATTCCAGCCTTCCGGATTGGCAACAATTCCGGACGATTTACAACAATGCGCAGAAAGGCGATTACGTGATGATTCGTACCTGCTATATTAGTGCGACACCTGTTGCGGATTCGCTCAAAACGTTCTTCCGGGGACTTGGCAGTACGGCCATTGACCGTCTATTAAAGCCGGGAACAGACGGAAAAAACCAAAACCTTTGGGCCATGATCACCCGAAAAGGAATGCCGGAAGCCACTACCGAGTTGACGCAAAGTTCGTCCAACATCACGGAACTTGACTTGCCAGTCACATTATCCTTTTTATTATCAGAAGCTGAAACCACGACGCCCCTCATTGGTCCGGCGTTGTCTTGGAAAACCCTCACTTGGGGTCAAGACTTTCCTGTTGGGGATCCCGACCGAAGTATCACCTTTGATATTTTGCCCGCAACTGGAGAAACGCCCTTGCTTGCTGGGCTAAAAGAGCCGCTTCCTGCCATTGGGCTTGCAGGAATCAATGCAAAAACCCATCCGTTTATCCGCCTTAGGGCCACCTTTAAAGACGGCTCACATAAAACTACGCCCCAATTACATTATGCACATGTGGCCTTCGATCCCGTGCCAGATATTGCATTGATACCAACTGAATTTACATTGGGTAACGAATCGCTTGCAGAAGGCGCACCCCAAACGGTACAGGTTAAGTTGCAAAATCTCAGCCAGACAGCCGCCGGAAAAATCCGGGCATTGTTTGCGCTCACCAATGCCCAAAACCAGACAACCATCATCGGACGTGACTCGGTGGCAACCCTTGCGCCCAATGCAATTGCTGCTTTTAGCAAAACCATTCCTACGGTGGGGCGTGTGGGAAAAAACCAAATTCAAGTCTTTATTGAACAGGTGGACGTACCCGAAACCATTGTTTTTAATAATACGCTACTAAAAAACTTCACGGTAGTCTCGGATAAACAAGCACCGTCCTACCGAATAACAGTAGATGGCATGGAATTGCTGAATGATCCCAAGCCCATTGTTAATCCGGAAAACCCCCTATACCCCTTCGTCACCGCAACCCCTGTTATCGAAGTGGTTTTATCGGACAATGACCAGAATCGTTTATTGGATGATGTAAAACTGTTTACGCTAAAGCTGAACAACGTCAATGTAGATCTTACAAGCCCTGATGTTACTTTTATCAAGGGGACCTCTGCCGACAACCGTGCACGCATTATATATAAACCAGATCTAACGGGAAAGGATGGAACTTATACCCTTTCTTTGGCTGTTCGTGATGTTTCCGGCAATCAGGCGGAGCCGTATCAGGTACATTTTCGTGTACAAAGCGCGGCGGAAATTGAGAGTTTGTACCCTTATCCCAATCCAATGATTAACCAAACCACGTTTGCTTTCCGTCTTCGTGGCGCAGCGACTACATTGGTGGAAGATTTACGGATTCGGGTCTTTACCCTGAGTGGACGGTTGGTTCGTGAATTTGATTTAGTGAAAAATCCTACCGAACTACAGTCGGGTGTTCTTCGGATGAATTGGAACATGGTAAAATGGGATGGAACTGACGCCGATGGCGATGCACTGGCTACAGGGACGTATCTCTACAAAGTAATTTTGCGCACCAAGGAAGGGTTGCAGGCGGTGAACAGTGAATCCAGCGTAGAGAAATTGGTGATTATCCGTTGATGCAGCGCCCTTTCCGGATTTTCAATGGCCTGCTTGGATAACTCTGGGCAGGTTCTTTATTTTCTGGCGTTCATACACATTCAAAATTTTCCTGTGTACCTCATGTTATATCGTATCCGAAAAACATTGCGTTTGGTGCATTGGGTTGCTTTGTCGCTGTTGGTGGTAGGTTGCGAAAAACAACTCAGTGCTTATGAACAGGCCATTTTGCAAAATCGTTTTGAAAAAGATTCCGCTCTTCGAAACCCTAAAACCAGGGTGCTTCGTCCTCAAGATATACCTAATTTTAAAGGACTTAAATACTTCGAGGTTAATTCGGCCTATCGCTTTGTTGTTCCTTTATTGCCAACGGAAAACAATCGCGTTGTACGCATGAAAGAGCGTATTACAGAGAAGGAAAGGGAATATAAGTGTGCTGGCGTTGTAGCCCTGAAATTTCCGGAGGGGGAGCAACGTCTATTGGTGTTTAAATTGGAAGAGGAACCACCGGATATTTATTGGATCCCCTTTCGGGATGCCACCAGTGGAAAGGAAACTTATGGCGGCGGTCGGTATCTGAGCGCCCGGAAAATCTCTGGTAATTCGTTGGTGGTAGATTTTAACGAAGCCTATAATCCATATTGTGATTATAATCCAGATTATATTTGCACCCTCCCACCCGCAGAAAACAAACTCTCCATCCCCGTTTCAGCGGGTGAAAAGCAGTCTCGGATCATTGCCCATGAGTGATACGAGGTTTGTGGTAATTGGGTTTGGCTGAAAACGCTTCTTGTTAAGGGCGTATAGGTTTTGGGTTAAAACTCGGTGATGGGTGGAACAGCCCCGATGAGGTGTCGTAACCGAAGCACATATTCGGAAACGAAAAACGCCCATCTGTTATGAAACTATATCCCAGCCACGATATTTTGCGGGAAAACCGCCGCAACCTGAACGCCTTTTTTAATCCTAAATCCGTCGCCGTTGTGGGCGCCACCGACCGAGAGGGAAGTGTAGGACGGATTATCATGGAAAACTTGCAAAACGAGGTGTTTAAAGGAGCGGTTTTTCCGGTTAATCCCAAGCGTACAACATTAATGGGGCTTGCATGTTATCCCTCTTTGACATCATTGCCTCAAACGCCAGAACTAACGGTTATCGTGACGCCAGCCACCACCGTTCCCGCGCTGGTTCAAGAATGTGCCGACAAAGGGGGGAAGAGCATTATTATCATATCCGCAGGATTTAAAGAAATTGGCGAGGCAGGCATTGCACTCGAGAAGGAAGTTTTAGACATTGCACGGAAACACAAAATTCGGATTATTGGTCCTAATTGCCTTGGTGTTATGCGCCCGAAGACGGGGCTTAATGCTACCTTTGCAGACGGAATGGCCAAGCCGGGTTCGGTAGCGCTTATTTCTCAGTCGGGAGCGATGTGTACAGCCATCTTAGACTGGAGCCGTCGCGAAAATGTGGGGTTTTCCGCCTTTGTTTCCATTGGTTCGATGCTTGATGTCTCTTGGGGAGATCTTTTGCATCAACTCGGGAATGACCCACAAACGAAGAGTATCGTATTGTATATGGAGTCTATTGGGGATGCCCGTAGTTTCATGTCGGCAGCGAGAGAGGTCTCGCGATCCAAGCCTATTATTGTCATCAAAGCGGGAAGTACCGAGGAAGCGGCCAAGGCGGCGGCGTCTCATACGGGTTCGATGGCCGGGAGTTTTGATGTGTTGCGAACGGCTTTTCGTCGTGTAGGGGTAATGCGTGTAGAACGGATTTCTGAGTTGTTTAATATGGCCGATATCCTGAGCAAGCAACCAAGACCCAAGGGAAACCGCTTGGCGATTATTACCAATGCGGGTGGACCAGGTGTTTTGGCTACCGATGCCCTCATCAATAACGGCGGTACGCTGGCGACCTTGGCGCCGGAGACAATAGAGGCATTGAATGCGTTCTTGCCCGCACATTGGTCTCATGCCAACCCCATAGATATTTTGGGGGATGCTACGCCCGAAACCTTTGCAAAAACATTGGCGGTGGTATCGAAAGACCCGAATACAGATGGACTGCTGGTTGTGTTGACACCACAAGCCATGACCGATCCAACAGAATCCGCAAATGTATTGGTTCAATATGCAAAGCTGCCTCAAAAGCCCGTCTTGGCTGCTTGGATGGGTGGGGACAAGGTGGCCAAAGGTCACGAAATTCTGAACAATGCTGGCATTCCGGTTTTTGAGTACCCAGATACTGCTGCACAACATTTCGTCATGATGTACCGGTATTTCCGCCGACTGGAGTCGCTTTACCAAACACCTCGGTTCGCCATTGACAGCGAAGAAATGTTGCAAGAAAAGGCTGGTGTACGCGAAATGATAGACAAGGCCCGTGCTGAAAACCGTGAAATCCTTACCGAGTCTGAAGCCAAACAAATATTGGCCGCTTATGGCATCCCGACCGTTCCAACCTATGTGGCTACAACGGAGGACGAGGCTGTATCACGAGCAGACAGTTTAGGTTATCCTGTGGTCGTGAAAATCCACTCCCATACCATTACGCATAAAACAGATGTAGGAGGGGTTAAACTTAACCTACGGGATGCCGATTCCGTGCGCCGATCTTTCCAGAACATCCAATCGGCGGTTCCGCCTGACGCTTTTAATGGGGTGGCCGTACAACCGATGGTGCGCTTAGATGGGTATGAGTTGATCTTGGGAGCCAGTGAGGACAGCCAATTTGGTCCTGTACTCCTGTTTGGTGCTGGTGGTACGATGGTCGAGGTTTTTAAAGACCGTGCCCTTGGTTTACCGCCATTAAACACGATTCAGGCAAAACAAATGATTGAGCAAACCAAGATTAGTTTGGCGCTCAAAGGCATCCGGGGTAAACCACCAGTAAACATAGAAGAGCTCCAAGAACTCATGGTGCGGTTTAGTCAATTGGTGACCGAACAACGGCGTATCAGAGAAATAGACATCAATCCTTTGCTTGCTACTGCCGATGGATTTGTAGCATTGGATGCACGGGTGGTCTTGCATCCTGCACACCTTGCAGATGCGGCCTTACCACAACCGGCCATTCGCCCTTATCCTACGCAATATGTTTCTGCTCAAACCCTCAAGACCGGACAAGCGGTGATCGTTCGTCCGATTATGGCAGAAGATGAACCCCTGATTGCAGAATTCCATGAACACCTATCCGAGCGCAGTGTCTATATGCGGTACTTCCAATCGCTGAACCTGTCGCAACGGACGCATCACGATCGCCTGATTCGGGTGGCTCATGTGGATTATGGCCGGGAGATGGCCCTCGTTATGGAGCACGAGCAAGCAGATGGTACGCCACAGATTCTGGCCATTGGTCGGCTTTCAGTTGTTGGAGACACTGGTGATGCAGAATTCTCGATGTTGATTCGCGATGATTTTCAAAGATCCGGCATTGGAACCAAATTGCTCTCGGAATTGGTGGCCATCGCACGTGCCGAAGGGATGCAGCGGGTCATTGCGGAAATCCTGCCGGAAAATCGGGGGATGCAACGGGTTTGTGAAAAAGTGGGCTTTACGCTTCATTATGATGCCGATGCCCAAGTGGTTCATGCGGTGATTGAAGTAGGGAATTAATGTAAAAAGGACTTGCTTTAACGCACAGCATAAGATTATTTTGCCTACTATGGTTAAGCACTACATATCGTCTGTTGTCAATTGGCAAAGCCTCCTCACTACCTAAAAGTATGTGGCAGGCGGGGCGTATAGACGTTTAATTGCGATTTGTTGATGTAAAAGCCTTCCGCATCATTGTGTGGCAGGCTTTTTTTGTGATAAGAGAAGGGATTTTTTTGCATGTGGGCGCATAAAAATCGCTTTACCAGATTATAAAATGTACAATATGACCTTTGCAGCCTTTAAAGAACTTATTCTTCAACATCCTTTACCAGCCGGGCAGGAGTTGGTGATTCCGATTTATAAGCGGTTAAATGCAGACTTGGTTACACCCGTTTCGGCCTTTTTGGCTTTGCGTGAAACGGGGAAAGCTGCCTTTTTGCTGGAGAGCGTAGAAGGAGGGGAACACCTTGCACGGTATTCTTTTATTGGTAAAAATCCATATTGTACCGTAACAGCCCATGGCCGGCAGGTTCACCGAACATCAACCCGCGACAACGAAGACCGTGTCTTTCATCAGGCAAATGTATATTCGATTTTGCAGGAAATGTTAGACCGATATGTGGAAATCAAGGCCCCAGAGTTGCCACGGCTTACAGCGGGGGCGGTTGGGTTTATGGGCTATGATACGGTGCGTTTGCTCGAAAACTTGCCGGATACACCGCCAGACGATCTTGGTCTTCCGGATGCGGTCTGGTGTTTTTATGATAGTTTGGTGGCGTTCGATCATGTACGTCACGAGATGGTCTTAATTGCCAATGCCTTCATTCATCCAGATTCTTCCTTCGAAGCGGCGTATTATGCTGCTTACGAGAAATTGGAGCAGTTGGAAGAAGACCTTTCACACATTCGGTTTGCTGCGCCACCCCCCATTCGGTTGATGAAGGAGGAGTTTACCTCCAACCAAACGCCTGTAGCTTACAAAAACGCTGTCGAGAAGAGTAAACAGTACATTTATGAAGGAGATATTTTTCAGGTGGTGGTTTCACAACGGTTCGAGACACAGTTTGAGGGAGATGCGTTTAATTTATACCGCGCACTTCGTCAGGTAAATCCTTCCCCTTATTTGTTTTTTTTGGATTTTGTGGATTTCATGTTGGTTGGCTCTTCACCAGAGGATGTCGTGTCTATCGAAGACGGCCACGCAAAGGTTTTACCCATTGCCGGAACACGGCCCAGAGGGACAAGCCCCGCAGAAGACCGAAACTTAGAAGCCGAATTGCTCGCTGATCCGAAAGAACGGGCCGAGCACCTTATGTTGGTAGATTTGGGACGGAATGATTTAAGCCGTGTCTGTGAGTATGGGACGGTAAAGGTAGAAGAGTATGCTTATGTTGCACGGTATTCGCACGTAATGCACCTTGTTTCGTTGGTTACCGGTAAACTAAAACCCGGAAAAGGGGCGTTGGATGTGTTGGCTGCCTGTTTTCCCGCAGGGACGGTGTCTGGGGCTCCTAAGGTACGTGCCATGCAGATCATAGATGAGTTTGAACCCACCAAACGGGGTATTTATTCGGGCGCTATTGGTTATTTGGATTTTTCGAATAACATGGATTCGTGCATTGCTCTTAGAACGATGGTGGTAAAGGGAAATCGGATCTATATGCAGGCTGGTGCAGGATTGGTTGCGGATTCGGATCCACAGGCCGAGTTTGAAGAGACCATTAATAAATCTATGGCGCTCCGTAAAGCCGTTTGGCGTGCTGCAGGAAAAGAATAAGTTATTGTATTGTCAAGACTTGAGCAAAAAAAAAGAGGTCACGAAGACCTCTGTAAAACGGAGAATGAACTTTTCGATTTAGCCTTCTTCGTCATCCTCGAAAATAATCATGACTTTGGGTTCCAGTTCACCAGCCTCGGCCATATCAAGTAGCTTTGCCGAAAGTTCTTCTACGGATTCGTAACGGCTGTGTTCTTCGCCGGCGCTGGCAATCTGATACTCTTCCTCGGCCAATGCTTCCCACGCATTTGCTACCTCGATGACAAAATCATCTTTTTCGGGATCGTAATAGGCGTAATAGGCCTCTCTGTTGTTTGCTTTGTCAATTAATATCACATTGGAAAATAAGCCATATTCGTCATCATAAAAAACGGATTCAGCGATCAATTCCAAAGTGAAGGCTTTAAGATCAAATGCCATGATAGTTGTTATTTTTAAATGAAGGATTCAAGTTGATTCGGTTTATGGCTCATATGCCAACAACGCATCCAGAAAGGATTGAGCTTCGTCGTATTGTAGCGTGGTTGTTTCGGCCTCGAAGAGGGAAGCAAAGTGGATCACAAATTGAGCACGGATCAATTCTTCTGGTGCAACAGTGCCCGTTTCTAATGCAACCGAAGTTACACCGCGATCACGGATGCCACAGGGGACAATGTACGAAAAATAATCGAGGTTCGTATTTAGATTAAAGGCAAAACCGTGCATAGAGACCCAACGGCTACATCGAATGCCCAAGGCACAGATTTTTCGTTCGGGCCCATGTTCATCTGGCCCCACCCAAACACCAGTACGCCCACTCACCCGTCCACCAATAAGGCTGTTATCGGCACATGTCTGAATAATGGCTTCTTCCAATAGACGGAGGTATTTTCCAAGATCAGTGAAAAACCGATCTAAATCCAAAATAGGATAGCCCACCAGTTGCCCCGGCCCATGATACGTAATATCTCCCCCTCGGTCAATGCGGAAAAAGGTGGCTTCTACTTCTGCAAGGCGTTCATCCGATAACAAGAGGTTGGCTGCTTGCCCACTTTTCCCTAACGTATAAACGTGTGGATGCTCCACCAACAAGAGGATATGAGGAAGTTGGATGGGTGGCGTATGTCTTTTCGCCCAAATAAGTTTGTTTTGTAGGTTCTGCTGAAGTGTCCACGCATCTGCATAGGGAATTCGTCCGAGATGGCAGACCACCACTTGCCGTTTTGAAGCGGGTTCCAAGAGAAGGGGGTGTATCATTTGTGTGTGGTCTTAACGCAACAAAATAGCAAAACCAAAACGCAGCCCTTGTTCTTTGTACGAGGAGCGATAACCCGGATCGTGAGAAAGGGGGGAAAAGGCGCGATCGGAAAATGCGTCTAATACCAATCCCACGTTCTTGTTCGTCATCCACAATATGCCAACCGAGCCTCCATATCCATAGCCTTCTTGCTTATAGGTTCCGGTTTGGCTACGTTCTATTTTGTATCGTGCGGCCACAAATGGGTACAAGGCGGGCGTTAACTTGTGATAATAGGCCACCTTGGGTCCAATGGCATAGGACTGGCTTCCAGATTCTTTGGGTTTTTGCAAGTCTTTTACGTGCCCATAGGCCATGGAGAATCCAATACCCAAGCCCTCCCACACAAAATACTGCACATCGGGATAGAGGTTCAAAACCCGGACATTAGAACCAGAAGCAGAAGAGGCAGGGTTATCCGATGGCAAAAAATGACTCTTTGCATACCGAATTTGGCCACCTACTTCCCAGGCGCCTTTGTGAACCACCGATTGCTGCGCACTGAGCCCCAAAGGGATGCAGACGATAAGGAGAAAAAAAACGTGTTTCATGAGGTCTCTATTAGGAAAAGGGTCTTCTTTTAATACCCACATGACCATCCTTTTGATACGGACGCTATACGCATTAATTTGAAATACTGACCCGGAAATTAAATCCACCTTTTAAGGTACTTAGGTTGGGCTCCGTTCTGTCTTTACCTGTACGGTTGGAGTAGGTAAGGAAAGCATCTGCCGTTACCCGTGCGGAAAACTGATACGATAAGCGCGGTTCGGCATCTACCGTTCGCTGAGAACGCGACAGGGTGGGTTCAAACTGGAAGCCTTGCCAATTTAGGGAACCTCCACGGGAAGTTGCCTCATAATCTGCCCGAAGGGCTTGTTCTAAACTCTTCTTAAGGGGGAACGTACTTTCCTTGTTTTCCCGTAGTCCAATCGAAAAGCTAAACCGGATGGTATTGTTCAGGCGATTGGTTTTCATAAATGGAAGTTTAAACGGAAGAGTCAGTCCGGTTTTTGAATAACTGGTACGGAATTCAAATTCATTTGTCTCAATTTTCGAGAGGTCGTAGTTGGTAGTTCCAAAAGTATAGGCGTTGGATTTAGCCCATTTGGTTGTTGCTTGAATCCCATTTTTGAACCGCAAGTCCATTTCGATTAATGGACTAAACCGCTCATTGATCCGAACACCGCTCACTTCTTCTCCCGGAAGGGCGTAGTTGATCACATAAGCCACCTCTTGGCCAGCGGCATTAACGCCATTGAACGTGATCTCTTCTTCTTTGCCTTCACGTGGGTTGTTGCGATAATCCATGTCGTAGCTCGTAGAATACCCATGCCTCAGGGTAGCACTTTGGACTAATTTTGACAGGAAAGGCAAGCGTTGTAAACCATTATAGCTAATGTTCCAGTTGGGTAATGGAATGGGCAGATAGCCTTTTTTGTCAAATGTCCGGCTACCGATGGCGGTAATAAACCCTTTTCGGAAACTCGCGCCCACAGACTGGTTGGTTAGGACACCCTCTTCGCCTTCTTCAACAATAAAACTGGTTGCGTCTGGATCGTTTTTCTGAAGTGCCCGAAGTTTATTAAACTGGTCTTGTACCATCACATTGTAGTTTGCACCAATGGCCCATGCCGAGGCCCGGGCTTTTCCACTTAGGTTGGTGTCGCGGAGTAAATCGGGGGAATCATCTTCTATCTTATAAGAAATCCGATTGGCGTCCTCGAAGCTGACATCGCTGGTGAGGTCCACACGCAAGTCTTGGGATAGTTCCAAGGAACCACGAAGGCCATATTGGGTGCTGGCACGAATCTGGTCACTAATTTGGAGCCGTGTGTTGTTTACACGGGTTAGGGTATCGGCGGGGAGGTACGACGTGAAGCCAAACCGATACCTCCAGGGGGTTATATTTTCCCCAAAAAGATAGTACCCACTTTGGAGATTTCCGCTTTGTGCACCTGTATTACGAGAGTAGTTGAAAGACAAGTCAGAGATCGAGAAGGCTTTCAAGAACATGTAACGGGCCACCCGCTTGGGATCTGGTAGGGGTAGATTAAAATTTCTCTTCGTTTTGGTGGTGTCTCGTTTTGGTTTTTCAACAATTGGTTCTACGGCTGTTTCGGTTGCTGGTTTTGCAAGCGCATCTTCCGATGTGGCCAATCCTTCGGCTGGTTTTTCGACACCTACGGTAACAGTAGGTTTGTTTTTGGCTTCTTTAGCTGCCTGTTTCTCGGCTGCACGTTGTCTGGCGGCGGCTTCACGGCGTGCGCGTTCTTTTCGGGCTTCAATTTCATTGGCTTCGCGTCTTTCCCGTGCTTTTTGTTGTCTGCGGGTGCGGTCTTGTTGATCCACCTGCTTGGCTTTTTTATAAAGCGGTACTTTATCGTACAGATTTTTTAGGCGGAAGCTGGCACCACCTTTCCAACTGACGGTATTACTGACCCCCGCGCCTACGACATCACTGGCCGATTTATTTCCGTTGTCCCAGTCGAACCGCGCATTATAGGTGATAGGCTGGATGTTCACCCAGTCCAACCATTTCACCCGGTCTAATTTGGGATCAAACGAAGCGCTAAAGTCCTGTCCATGACGATCTGCGCGAATATCTGCCTGACTCGTAAACAATTGACGTACCACGTCTTGCGTAGAACGTGGGTCAATGCGTTCGTAAAGGTATAGGTTATCCGGATCATTTTGTACGGCCAATTCGGCATTTTGGCGGTTGTTAATAAACAACTGTTCGTTGCGGGTGGTCTTATGTTTAACATAGAACAGAGAGTCGAGTCCGCTCAAGAATGTCTGACTGGTCTCGTTTCGGTAGGAAAGCGATAGAAAACTTAGCGGATTATAGGTGATGTCGAACGTCCTGCGAATGCCAAAATCATGGGTTTCGCGGAAAGGATACGCCAATTCATCAGGCTTGGTAGATTGTTGGTCGGTTCTTGGGCGTTGTTGACTACTCCGGAAGTTGCGGTCGGTGGATGCAGCAGCCTTAATATTTTGTGGTAAGTAGGCCAGCCTCAGGTTGTTCAAACCGCCTAAAACGGGCAAATCTTTTGGGATAAACCGGAAAGGCCGCACGGTTTTGAGGCGTTGCAGGTTCAGGCTATACGAGGCCGAGGCACCCCATTGCCAATTTTTATCCGCACGTGTCTGAGGATTTCGGCTATTGCCCTCCGACCAGCGATAGGAGACCGAGAGCGGGTCTAACAAATACCTCACCACCGGAGATTGTGAGTTCGACTTTGTAATGGGAACCGAAAGCGATTGGCTAAAACTAACTGTCTCTGCCTGGCTTAGCAAGGCCGCTTTTTGGTCTTGTTTTTCGCGGGCGTCTAAGGTTGTGTTTTCTTCTATGGCCGCCAGTTTTTCCTTAAGGGGCAAATCTCCTTGATCGGGAAGGAAGCGAGGAGTAGCAACGTTCGACTTTATGGAGTAATTGAATGGAATGTTCCATCCAAACCGTTCCGGTAATAATTTATGCAAATTGACATTGGTAGTAATGCCCCAATCTCGTTGTGCTTGGCCAGACCTGCTGCCAAGTTGACTGTCTAAAGACCCAAAACCTTCGTCACGATAGTTGGCGTTTGCGCTTACGGTTGCAAAATCTGCGAGACGGATGTTGGCGGTGGCAAGTCCTGCGTTTCCACTCAAGGCGTCGTATTCGGTTACCCGCAGTTCATTTGCCCAGAGTGTAACACTTTGGAATTGTTTGGATTTGCCATTCGGAAGAGATCCTGTTTCGTTTATGGGAGAACGGTTGTTCCGAATACCGATGACAATGGAGGTGAGACGAGAAAGCGTAGGGTTTCCTTTAATGGCAAGGCGGGCTTTCACGTCTGTCAGGTAGGTTTGGGTTGCACCAGACCACCCCGTTTGTTTTTCTTGGTTGTCTATCAGTTCGGTATAGGTGGTATCACTCCAAACGATTTGTCCTTCTTTGATCCGGGCTTCGGCCAATAATTGATCACGGAATGATTTAAGGGAGATCAAGTCCGGAATTTTGACGTGCATGGAGTTCAGGTCAATGGTTTTGTCTCCCACTTTTTGGAATGTTTGCCAAAGCTTATCCGGATCAGGGCTTTCACCCGGAGCCAATTCGTAGGGGGTTACGGGGAGTTCGTATTCGTAATAATTTTTATTCTCATCGGATCCTAAACGGATAAACATCCGGAGGCCGTCAAAGTTTTGGTCTTCTTTCCGTAAAGGGCGTCCTGTTTCATCTCGGCCTTCAATATGGGTGTACATCCGGATATTGCGATATTTCAATAGGTCTAGCCCTTCTGTATAGGTTTTATAAACAGCTCGATGGTCTCCTGCCTGTAAGTTGGTGACATTAAGGGCCATGGCGCGTTCATTACCCTTTCGGACGGATGCCGAGCCGCTTTGGAAGTTGCGGATTTCCTGAACAATGGCCGTGGTAGGGGTTGCATAGCGGGCAGCATCTTCTTCACTGTTCAGGCTAGAGATCACAAGAGGGGTTTCTTTGCGAACAGTCTCATTCCCAATGAGTTTGGACTCCCGCCATTGGGATCCAACCAACTCGAATGTGGAAAACCGAACCTGCCCTTTGTCTTCAAAGCCGGTAAGCCAGATCCGGATGGCCTGAATCAGGTTAAAGCCATTAATATTTCCTATCTTTGTAGTGAAATCGCGGATAGGAATGCTTACTTTGTACCAAGCAGAACCCCCTTCCTTGGCTTCTGCCGTTTTGGTTATAATGTAGTCGTTGGTTTCTTCGGGTCTGGCTAATTTTTCTAATACCGTTATGTCTAACGGGATTTCGTACTGATAATAGTTATTGTCTAAATTCAGGTTGTTGTTTTGGTTTAGGTCTTCCGAATCCGGGATTTTACTTGAACCGAGTGATTTAGACCAGATGTCTCGTTGGCCTTGAGGGGAATTGAGTTCAGATCCGGAAAAGTGGAAGTTAAAACGGCTCAGTTTATCCGGATCACGGTCTTTCCACCACGTTTCGTCCCTAAAGTCCCGAAAATCATCGCCTGATGGATCCGCCAACGCTGCTTGCCATAACTGCTGATACTGCTCTGTGTTGCGGTTGCTGGACGTACTGTTTGCCGGATTAATGGTGTCGAGAAATTTTTTAAAAAAGGTTTGTTCGGTGTAAACCCGACTTTGGCTGTCTTTATATAAATTACTGAATTTGTCTTTTAGTGGGCCATAGGTGGCATCGTCATACGAGGAGAGACCATCAAGCCCCAAGTCTTCGGTGCGGCGG
The DNA here is from genome assembly GCA_016788705.1 of Bacteroidetes Order II. bacterium. Classification (NCBI taxonomy): domain Bacteria; kingdom Pseudomonadati; phylum Bacteroidota; order unclassified Bacteroidota Order II.; species Bacteroidota Order II. bacterium. Next base: position 78,537 of record JAEUSQ010000023.1, on the reverse strand, counting down.
TCAGACGTTTCTTCTATACCCAGAATGTTATTCAGCGTTCCGCCAGAAATCCGGCCCCAAGTATCTGTTATTTCATTACCGGACTTAACCTCTTTTGTAGAAAGACCATCTTCGGTGTTAAGTCGAGCATTGGGCAAGACGTCTTCCGAGATAGAGCCGAGGTTGATCACCATTTTGGCATCAGGACCTGCTTTATCGGTATATGGAGAGAATATAAATTCAATAAATTCAATATTTTGGGTTGTGAAGTCGGTTTGTGCTTCCGGCAACCGACGGATCATTCCACCCCACAGTTTTTTCCGTTCTGTTGGGTTGATAAACCGATCAAAGTCCGTCGCGTAATTAAACGGCCCTCTATCCGTTGGATCAAAAAACAGGTTCAGGGTCGTGACATACTGATCGCGCTTCTGAAGCCCTGTTACATCGTAATTCGGCAAAATATCCTTGATCAGTACGGGATATAATTGGGGCAATTCGGCATAGGAAGTGGGGATACCCGTATCAGAATTGGAGTATAGCTCGTATCCAATATTGGCCCAGCCCATACGTGCTCGCCAAGTGGTAAGAAGCGAATCATTAATAGTGGAGCGCCCGATGCGGAATTTATCTAAAGAGTCTGGCGCGCTGGAAAGGGTCCAGTTTCCCGCATTGGCTAATGAAATAGGGTTTCGAATCCCTTCAAAGTCATCAATATAGGATATTTCGCCACTGCGTTCGTCTTCGGCAAAGTCACGTCCTAATTTTTTGAGTTCCCGTTGCGTGCGCTCAAAGGCCAATGTTGCGGCATTTTCGGGGGAAAAGTGCGCAAACTCCGCCTTGAAGTCTAAGGAACTTTCTGCACGGGTCTGGATGAGCGGAAGCGCATCTATGGCTCTTGTTAACCAGCGCGGCTTGGCATTATAGCTGCCGTCAAAACCCCAAATCCGGTTTGCTATCGGCTCTTGTCCAATCCGGTATTTGTCGGTGTTGGGCTTTTCTTTAAGACGCATGGCGGTTGCACCAAACAATAGCCGATCTTGATAATTATACGAAGCCCGGACGCCGAACAGGTTTTTTTGTTGTAAAGCGGTAAACTGCTGGCGCTCATAGGTTATCCGGATTTTATTGCCTGGTGTAAGGTATGCCGGATTTAAAATTTCGATATTCCCAAAATCATAATTGACTGTAAAGTCTGCCGGACTGAGTTCGTTGTTGTTGGCAAATACCCGAACAGAGCCTTCGACCAAAGCAAACCCTAGATTATACGAAGATTGTACGCCCCCACTGGCGGATCCTGTGATGTTGTAAATATCGTATTGACTAAGGGTGCGTGCAACGGAGGGTTGGGCGGTATATAGGGTATCAAATGCAAAGTCTTTTACTTGCACACTGCCTGCTTGGGTGTTTTTGTAGGCCCGGCCTTCGATAATGTCCCGGATACGACGTCCGAATGGTTCTAAATAAGGGAAAATAATGCGGCCATTGCGGGCATCTAAAGTGCCCGTATCAAAGTCTACCTCGGTATCACTCTTGTTATAATTGCTGCGGGAGATCCGGTCTAAACCCAGCATTTCCAACAATTGAGGCTCGTTTGGAACACTAAGTCCGGGGATTTTTTCATCTGCTCTTTGCCCTGCTTTGTCGTATTGGATGCGGAGTTTAAAGTTTTCTTCCATCAAATTGGAAGCGGGTAGGCGATAAATATTGCGCAAGGTGAGGGACCACGTCACGTCGGTTGGTTGGGGTTTTTGCCGCCGAAGCAGTTTGAGCACCAGCCGGGTATCTGTTAGACCGCCACCCGAAGAACTGCTACTGCTCCCCGTGAGGTCTCCAACGGTGTGGATATTGCCATTGACATCGGTATATTCGTATGCCACAGCCAGTGCCTCATCGGGCGAGAGCCGAGACGTTAGGGTGATGAAGCCCCGATATTGGTCTATGGAATAATCTACGTTTTGCCGAAGCAACTGGAAAGGGCCTTCTTGGTATATGTTGCTATTTGTTACTACGTCCTTTACCGCTGTTTGACCATCGCGCAAACGGTTTAAGTTGGTCTTGGTATAAAAATAATCCGGATCATTGGGCTCTCCATCTGGGAATTGGTTGTGGCTTCCCTTCGGGTTTGTGACAACGGTGCGAGGTTCGCCGAGGTCTGCAAATGCGACCACTTGTCGCAAATTAGACTGATTCGGGTTGTTGAGCTGAATGTTTTGTTTCCAGACTTCAATCCGGTTAATTTCCCGAATGGTGGTGACCGCTGTTGGCGGGGAGGAAAACGTGGATTCGAACTGGCTCCGGAAATAATACCCTAGGAAATAGTGGGTATTGTCCTCATAATCGAATGCCCGTATTTTGATTTGTTCGGACTCGGCGCCGCCTTCCAATTCTAAGGTGCTGCCATTCCCTTTTTGCTGGCTCGCCACCACTGTCAGGTCTATCCCGCCCAGTTTCAGATCTGTCCGAATGCCAAAAAGGCTACGTCCTCCATTGATAAGCGAAGACCGGCTGTCTAAGGTCACGTTCCCTGCTTCGATACGCTTGATAATTTCGTCTTCATACCCCGTGTACACCAAACGCAATTGGTTTTCGTATTCAAACTGGCGCTGGGTGTCCCAGTTTACGTCTATGCTCAACTTGTCTCCCACTGTACCACGCACACCAAGCCGTAGGTTTTGTTTAAACAGTGGGTCGGTACGTGTAGGCGTAAGGCGGCTCGGATCATCAGTGGTCTGACGTTCAAACCCTGCATCTATGTCTGCTTGTCCCGTGACCCGTAAATCCACTTCAGGCTTTCCAAAAATGGTCGTGAAGGCCGTATTCTGCCCGCCCGGAATCTGGTAATTTAACGAAAACCCACTATTCCGCCGAGACTGCCGCTGCTCCGTTCGTTGAGAAGAAAGTGTTCGGAAGTTTTGTTCAATCAGTTCTTGGCGTTTACTCGTAAGAAAAGTCCCTAAGGGTGCTCTGGTGGTATAACGTATTTCTTGATTTCCCACTAGATCGCGGATGACATAACTATTGGAAAGAGAATCTAACTGAACGTCGTGTTTCCAATTGGAAGGAAGAGGGACCGAAAAGGGGCTATTTCTGCGAAATTTAGGATGGGCCATCAGGCCGAGACGCGGCTTGGACGATTCCAAGTAGCGAGGAACCAGACGCAGCGTGTCTAAGGCCGTGCGCATGGAATCTGGCATTACCCGCTCGGTACTATCTGGCCTAATAACCTGACGGATGGTGTCGGGAAGGGTAGCAGTTGGCTTACGAGGAGGGACGTTCTTTGGCAACCGGACCTTCACCGTGTCGGAGTCCGACTGTGCGATCCGCCGAGACTTAAACGGGGTGGGTTGTGCCAGATTCGCAAGACGGTTGTGGGAATTTGTCTGTCTCTTGATTTTATCCGGCAAATAGGGCGGGGCTTTCACCAAAAGGGCGCTTCCATCTGCCGTAGCGATGACGAACCAACCGTTTTTAGGAACCATCTTGGAGCCTTGATGCGGATATGGAGCCATGTTGGCGGCGACACACAAAAACAGAAAACTACCAGTACCGAGGGTAGATAATAAATAATTGAAAAACCGGATGGGGGTTGGCATGTACACTAAGGTTTTCGGTTCAGTTTCACAACACATCATTGCCGTATGCTGACACCTTTGTTAACAGTTAATTTGCTGAAGGTGGACGCTGACATTTTAACGGTAACGGGAAAAAACGATAGGCGGGTCTCCGATCTAAATATGTGTTGGCCGAAAGTTAGTGGTAAAACGGATATAAATTCGTTATTTTAAGCATAATCGAAAACTGTAAACGGTTGTAGGACATTTTTGTTCTGCTAACATTTTTTTTTCCGCATCGCTACCTTCCTCAACTTCTCCTCAGGCTTACCCCAAAATAGGGCTAAAAACATGTCTGATCTGGATTTAATAAACAAGACCGTCGTTATTACGGGGGCTGGCACACCATTGGGTCGGGTGATCGTTGAACGATTTGCCCAAACGGGGGCCACATTGGTTGCCGTCTTCGATACCATAGACGAGGCTTATGAACGCTTCCCACAACAAATTGAAGGTTGGGTTTTGGCCGCCGACCTTTCGGATGAAGTGGCCGCTCAGTCCTGCTTCGGAAAAATCGCAGAAAAATTTGAACATTTAGATGTCCTCATCCATGCCGCTCACGAATGGGAGCGTCGCCCGATAGATCAAATGTCTTATGAAGATTGGGACCGCGTGCTTCGAAAAAATCTTTATGCCGCATTCCTGAGCTTTCGGGAGTCTTTACGTATGATGAAAACAGGGCCTGGGCGTTTGATTGCCGTTACAGGTCAGCAGGGTGCAGACAAAGCACGTGCCCAAATGGGGGCGCTTGCGGCTGCACAGGCGGGGATTATTCGTTTGGTTGAAGCAACCGCCGCCGAATACGCCAAATTGGATATCTCCGTTTTTGCTATTGCCCCCTCTATTGTATTAACCGAAAAGGAGGGCAAACATGGGGTTTGGGCCGGAGATATTGCCGATCTGTGTATTCATCTTTGCCGTCCTGAAAGCAAAGCCCTAACAGGTGCTGTACTTCGGGCGTATGGGACCGTTCAATAAGTCAAATAACCGATTATTTCCTGTCAAATCTCATTCCAAACTACTTCGGAGAGGGGCAAAATTTTATTTTTGTTTAAAGGCCAACGTAATCGGAACACCCGCAAAGCCAAACTTCTCGCGGAGTTTGCCTTCGAGATAACGACGATAATTTTCGGCAACTCCATCCGGATGATTCACAAAAAAGGCAAACACAGGTGGGTTTTCCCGAACTTGGGTTACGTATTTAATTTTAACAAAATTTCCACGATAAGCAGGTGGGTGGACCGCCCGAATCGCGTCCTGCATATAATCATTTAAGGCCGAAGTAGGGATTCTCCGTTTCCGTTCCGCAGCAATGGCCACCACTTTCTCCATCATGTTATGCAGACGCTGTTTAGTAATTGCCGAGATAAAAATGATGGGAACGTAGTCTAAGGTTTGTAGGCGTTCATATATCTTGGCAGCATAGTCGCGGGCAGTATTGGTTTCTTTTTGCATCAGATCCCACTTATTTACGGCAATCAATAACCCTTTATTCATGTCTTCAGCTTGCTTCAGAACACGAATATCCTGTGCTTCCAGTCCTTGGGTGGCGTCTATGATTAAGACAGCAACATCGGCCTCTTGAATGGCGCGTTCGGTGCGAAGCAAAGAGTAGAACTCTACGTTTTCTTTGACTTTGGCGCGTTTCCGCAGTCCCGCCGTATCCACAAGGACTAATTCTTCCCCATAGAACTTATAGGTTGCATGAACGGAGTCGCGGGTGGTTCCTGCAATTTCGGTGACAATAGACCGGTTTTCGCCCAGTAAAGCATTGGTGATGGAGGACTTTCCGACATTGGGTTTTCCTATCAACGAGACCCGTGTGCGGGTATCGTCTTCCTGGTGCATCTCCACTGGCAGGGCTGCCGTAAGGGCATCCAACAGTTCACCCGTTCCGGTTCCGGATAATGAAGAAATGGGATACACTTCTCCTAATCCAAATTCGTAAAAAACCGGTGTGTCCCAGCGTCTTTTGTCATTGTCAGATTTGTTCGCAACAACCAAAACGGGCTTTTCGGAACGGCGGAGCCTTGCCGCCACTTCTTGGTCTATATCGGTAATACCTACAGAAGCATCTACCATAAACAGAATGACATCCGTTTCTTCGAGGGCAATTTCCACTTGTTCACGAATGGCAGCTTCAAAAACTTCGGTTCCTCCCGGAACGAGTCCGCCAGTGTCCACCACATTAAAGGTAACACCATTCCACAGCACACTGCCGTAGTGACGGTCTCGGGTAACCCCTGGTTCGTTGTGAACGATGGCCTCCCGCGCTTCAATGAGACGATTAAAGAGGGTGGATTTACCCACATTCGGGCGGCCAACGATGGCTACAAGCGACATACACAACTCCTGCTCTTTTCAACTGCGGTTGAGAATAAAAAGATAAAATACAAAAAGTGTCCATATAGATTAATCAAGATATACACGAGGACAAGTGAAAAGGATGTGATTGCATGACCAAAGTGGGCTTTAAGGAGCAATATAGATTGGAGTAGGACTAAAACAGAGGAAAAAAAGCACGATGCTTAGCCATGCCAATACTTTTCGTCCGGGTGTAAGGGGTTCTGGATATTGTACTGGCGGGTGATCCACGCCGATAAAGCGTACAATCAGGAAAGACCATAACAACCACGATGTATAGCCCCATTCGGTGATTGCAATGCCAATTTCCCGAAAGGCTGGTAGATCGGCAGAGGCCAGGGCAACGGGTAACGAAGTGAGTGTGGCCGTAAGTAAAAACACAGGCCCAACCCAACGCATTTCTTTGTTGTAGGTCTTCTGAATGAGTAAGTATTGGATGCCTAAAACCACCATCCAGCCGATAAGTACAATAGCAGCCGGAAAATCCCTAAATCCGGCATGAAGCGAGAGCAAGCCATCCCCAATTGCCGGAATGACTTCTAATGCAAAACCGATAGATCCAGATAGGATAAGCAAGGTCGTGAAAATTCGGGCTACGATACGATGAATGGTTGGGCCAAAAAGTGCATACCATACGTGTCCTCCGTCCAACTGTCCTACGGGCATCATATTGAGAGCTGTAAAAAACAACCCCAGCCATCCGGCCAACAAAATTGGATAGTGGTACATTTCATACATGGGCGGGACATGTTCAAAGAAGTGCGTCAAGAACCAGTAGAGAAGGGTTTGACCCATCATGGGGGCGCCGCTTAGGTCAATTTCGGTGCCAGTAGGGAATCGCCCAAATTGTCGGATGAAGGCTTGTACCTCTTCGTGACCGGGCAGTTGCATGAGGTAGGTGGGAGGGGGGAGGGTGAACAGCGCGAAGATCAGAACGCCGAAAGCCACCACAAAACCCGCAATCGGTCCGGCGATCCCTACATCAAAAAGCTGACGAGTTCGCGGAATGACTTGCTTGATGCGAATGACAGCACCAAAAGTACCAATGCTGAAAGGGAGCCCCAATAGCATAAGAGGGGCCGGAATAAAAAAAGGCAGGGAGGTCTTGATTTTGTGATAACGGGCTGCAAAATAATGCCCGAACTCGTGGGTGGTGAGAAAGGCGAGAAAAGGGATGGCATATAAAAGCCCAGAGATGACCCAATGCGTCCAGTCGCCAACACCCGTAAAGAGAGGATATTGTCCGGTGGCCTGCTCGGCACCTGCCCAAGTAACCGAAATGAAGGTGAGTACAAACCAAAAAAAATGAAGGAAGTACCGCTCTTTTTCTGCTTTGGCTGTGGAATCAAAGAGGGGCTGCGTATGGGCGTGGAGAGAATCAGGCATATATGCGTATAGGGGCTTTTGATGAGATATTAACAAGTGGTGGAAGCTTAAAGAATACAATACCCTTGGCCGATAATAGGGCAATCTGGGGGGGCTAAATTGCAAATTTCGCGTATGAATGGCAATGGTCTATTTGGATTTTTTTTGTAGTGCCTCCAAAACGGCTTCCGGTACATACATCGAAATATCGCCTCCCCAGTGCCAGATTTCCCGGACCAGAGAAGACGAGGTAACGAGGTGTGTCGGGTTAGGAATAAATACAACGGTCGCAATCTGCGGAGAGAGTCTGCGGTTGGCAATGGCCATGCGGAATTCATAGTCAAAATCGCTCATCTGTCGAATACCACGAATCAAGGCATGGGCCCCAATATGGACAGCATGATTGACCAATAGGCCGTCGAAGAATGTGACCTCTACGCCTTTTAGGTGTGCAGTGGCTTCTCGAATGAGGGCGCAACGTTCTTGTGGTGTAAAAACAAACGTTTTTCCAGAATTGACAGCCACCGTCACACAAACCCGATCAAAAACTTGTAGGGCTTGCTCTAAAACGTCTAAGTGTCCAAACGTAAAGGGATCAAAACTACCAGCGTATAAAGCCAATTTAGACATAGGGGTTGGGGTTGAACTTAGGAAGTAATTTACAATGAATGTAGAAAAAAACCATTGGACGTATTTCTGATTTTCCAATGGAGGCGGTTTCTTGTATATTCGGTCTTGTTAACTGCCTGTATATCCAATCCACTGCTTATGTCCGATACGCCAACCGTGGTGTTTGCCCTCACCGGAGACGTAAGGATGAATTCCCGAGCCGTTAAACAATTTAGATCCATTTTAGACATGGGTTATAGGGTAGAGGCTTTTACATTAGGTCCTCCGGATTCTGGGCATCCTTTTGGCGATAGGTTTAAGTTGCATGTCTTGCCAACGCCAAAGGGCAGTGGTATGCACTTCTTCAGACGGGTACATCAGTTGTTTAGCAAGGAAGTAATACATGCAAAAGCAGATATTTATCATGCAAGTGATTTATATATACTTCCTGCAATGGCAAAAGCAGCCCAAAATAACAAAGCAAAGCTCGTTTTTGATTCCCGCGAATTGTACCCCTATGTCGCTGCAACCAGCAAGCGTCCGTGGATTACGTTGTTTTGGCATATGCTATCTTGGCGGTATATCCCACAAGCCGATGTGGTTTTTACGGTAAGCAAGAGCATTGCAGAACGTTTGACCATGTTCTATGACATTCCAGAGCCAGCTGTTTTATATAATGTCCCCACTTTTAGGCGTGATGTTGTCGCTAATGACGCACTACGGCGTGCGGCAAATGTATTACCAGATAAAGCCGTGATTTTGCATCAGGGCAATATGCAGAAAAGCAGGGGGTGTGGTTTGCTGATTCAAGCGATGCAGGAAGTGGAAAATGCCGTATTGGTTTTTTTGGGTAATGGCCCACTTAAACCTAACCTCCAAAATTTAGTTATTGGGCTTGGGTTGGATGATAAGGTGCGGTTTCTCCCTCCTGTCCCGCCAGATCAATTGCTGGAAATGACCGCCGGAGCGGATTTTGGGGTGACGTTGTTGGAAGATACTTGTCTGAACCACCGCTTTGCATTACCGAATAAACTTTTTGAATACCTGATGGTGGGACTTCCGGTGATGGCCAGTAAACTTCCGGAAATCGAGAAGGTGGTTGAAGGCTATCAGGTAGGGCTTACCGTTAATCCGGAAGACCACGTGGCATTGGTGACGACGCTACAGCGAATGGTGAATGATGCCGCATCAAGAAAACAGTGGCGCGAGCATAGCCCAATGGTATTCAAAGAATACAATTGGGAGTCGGCTTCTAAAATCTTGCAAGAAGTCTATCAAAACCTCCTTAGACCCTAACGGGTTACGATCAGAGGTTGGGTTTTGTGTGTAGGCTCATTTTTGTCCGAATGTGTTGTCAGGACTAAAAAATAAGTCCCATTTGGCAGGCCAGAAAGGATGATTGGTTCTTGATACCAAGTCTTTCCAAAACGAATGCCATTGGCAATCCGAGCTACCCGACGTCCTTGTGCATCATACAGGGTTAGGTCGGTCTGGCCAGTTTCTTGCAAATAAAACCGGATATTGGTTCGACTTGTGGCCGGATTGGGGTATATCGCTTCTAAGATGGAGGTTTCGGGAAGAGGGTGCTCGCGATCGTTTGGTGTAAGGAGCACATCTTTGACCCGTGTGCGAATCTCGGATAATAACTTATAGTTGTTGTCACCGGGACAAGAGGTTGAGTTAAAGTCTCGGTGGCCCCGGATATTATCGGGATTAATTTTGTACGTTTCCGCCATAAAGCTAAAATAATGGACCAAAGAATCCAAGGTCGCTGCTGGGATCACGTCCGAGCAATTGGCCTCTGCGGGATGAAAGCAACCCATTAAGGAGATGCCAATATTGCCCGTATTACCACCGGATACGTGTGCACCAATTACCAATTGGGGCCCATCACCTATTTTCTTGCTTTCGTTCACCCAAGGACGCCCCTGATAAACCCGCCCAGATACATCCATTAGAAATTGGTAGCCGATGTCGCACCACTTGTTGCCGTCCAAATGGAAATCTTGAATACTCTTAACACGTGCCTTTCCTTCAGCAAGGGTGGTGGCCTTGGGGCCAGCGGTATGATGGAACGTGAGGTACGTGTAGTATGGTTGCGGAGAAGGTGCAGGACAGCCAGCCGGATCCGTCTCGCCAAAAGGCCGTGCGTTCCACTCTGTTCTTCGGATAACTGACGGGGCTTTCAAACGGCCCGTAACCATGACGGTCGCGGCTTCGGCTTCTGTAAACCGCAACGTGCGCTCTTCCATTTGAGCAGTCCATTGAACTCCTGCTTCCTCAATAAAGACTGGTTGGTTTTCGGGAGACTTAAAGCGTACCTCGATTTGGACATCCCGTAGGGGAACAGGGTTTTGGTAGGTAGCGATAAATCTTCCCCGATCATCGGTCATAAATAACCGCAGTGGCGTAGGTTGGCTCCAAGAAACACCGTCAAAAAAACGCACCTCACCTTGCGTTCGGGCATCAGAAAGCAAGCCCTGTATCATCACCAGATCAAAGGGTTGTTTAACCTGATTGCTATGCCGGGAAATAACGGAACCCGTTGCCTCAGTTTTTTGCAGGGGTGAAGAAAGCGAAATCAGGTGATCGGTGATTTCATGTAAGTCTTGTGCAAATAAGTTCGACGAGCAAAGCAAGACCATTAGGCGAAATAAGTTTTTCATATTGGACAGATTTTGGGTGGTGAAATGTCGTAAATTTTAGATAACCGATGGCGTACAGATACCTTGTATAAGCCGTAATCTACAATAAAAATAGAACACAATGAAACGTTCGATTCTTCTATGTTTTCTGCTTCCGTTAGCCACTTTTGCACAAGTACCAAGTGTGTTGGCTCCCCCCATTTCCGACCCATTTGCGCATACGTTTTCGATTGTTGCCCATGATAGTACTACGGGTGAGCTAGGGGTGGCGGTACAATCGCACTGGTTTTCTGTGGGCAGTATTGTAAGTTGGGCAGAGCCTGGGGTGGGCGCAATCGCGACCCAGTCGTTTGTGAATCCAAGTTTTGGCCCCAAGGGGCTTGCATTATTGAAGGCGGGGCTAACCGCAACTGAAGCCGCCGAGAAGCTGATCCGAGAAGATGCCGGGCGGGACTTTCGTCAGGTAGCCATTGTGGATGTGAAAGGGAATGTGGCGGTATATACTGGGGCAAAATGTGTGGCCGAGGCGGGTCATATGAAAGGCAAAGGCTACTCGGTACAAGCCAATATGATGTTGACAGACCAAGTGCCGGGTGCTATGGGGCGCGCTTTTGAGTCGAGCTCAGGTAAACCGTTAGCGGAACGAATGATGGTGGCACTGGAGGCCGCCCAGCAAGTGGGAGGTGATGCACGCGGCCAACAATCGGCTGCTATATTGGTCGTCCGACAAAAGGCTACGGGCGAGGTTTGGAAAGACAAAACAGTGGATCTTCGGGTGGAGGATCATCCACAGGCCATTTCGGAAATGCGCAGACTTTTAACGGTTTTTCGTGCGTATGAACGGATGAACAATGGTGACCTTGCGGTGGAGCACGGAGATGTGGAAGGTGCATTGAGGGAATATGGCGCAGCCATGCAGGCGTTTCCCGATAACGTGGAAATGAAATTCTGGACGGCGGTTTCATTGGCCAATACAGGACGCTTGCAGCAGGCTTTGCCTTTATTCAAAAATGTGTTTAGCAAAGAACCAAACTGGGTTGCTATGACGAAGCGCATTGTGCCGAGCGGTATTTTGACCGTCTCCCACACGGACCTGCAACAAATTTTGGCAACAGCAAAGAAATAAAGTTGTTATCAACAGGTGGTGTTATCAATAGGTGGTCGGAACACGAAAAAGGCCAAGGTGAGATACAACAAAAAAGCCGTTTCGTAGTTTACGAAGCGGCTTTTCCTATAGAACAGGTGCAACAGATTATCCGTTGGATCCAGATTGGGCTTGTTGTTGCTCCAACTGACGGCGATATTCTTCTGTAATGTTGATTTTAATCTCTACGCGGCGGTTTTGTTGGCGTCCAGCCTCGGAAGTGTTGTCTGCCACAGGTTGCGTTTCACCCAGTCCTCTTGTCATAAGGCGCGTATTCTCAACCCCTTGAGACTTTAAGAAGTTTGCAACGGAGGAAGCTCGGCGTTCAGAGAGCTTCTGATTGTAGGAATCTGAACCCACACTATCGGTATGGCCGATGATTTCGAGTGCTGTCCCTGGATAGGTTTTCATCGAGTTAGCAAGGTCTTTCAGATCGGGTTGGGCATTGGCCTGTAGTTTGTCGGAATCGAAACCGAACAGGATAGCCGAGTTAAATACAACTTTAATGCCTTCGCCATCCCGAACGACTTCGGCATCTGGCAGTTGTTGTTTTAGTTCTGCTGCCTGACGATCCATTTGGTCGCCGATAATAGCACCCACCGCAGCACCAATCGCGCCACCAATGGCTGCACCTTTTCCGGTTTCACCAGAGCGGTTGCCCAATAGCCCACCAATTGCTGCGCCAGCTGCGGCACCGATTCCGGCTCCTTTTGCCGTTTTGCTCGCATTACAACCCACCATACTGGTGAGGGCCATTGTGGCAATTACCAAAGCAGTGAGTATGTTTCTGAGGTTCTTCATTTTTTTATCCTCCTGTTTAATGTTTTCAAAGATGAATAGAAAATAAGGGTTGTATGGTTGTTTTGTATTCTTGATGTACAAACTCGTGCCAAATTAAATTGTTCTTCGCGAATAAACTTGTTTTAAATATTTTTATTTGGCTAAGTAGTTGTAAATAAATATGATATTCTATCTTGTAAAATTGATGAAAGCGAGAGGTTGCTTTTTCTTATGTCCAATAGATCATACAGTGTGTTCGTCTGTTCATACGGTATAGACAAAAGACCGTGCCCAGTGACCTTAAAGCAAAGGGCTGCAAGAATCTTTGGTTGAAAGGGGTTTTATCCAACTTTCCATTTTGTGTTTCCGGTTTAAGGCTGTATCATCTTGGTTTCTGATGATTTATTTTTTGGCCAATCTATTATTTTTATTGTCTTATGAGACTCATTATCCCAATGGCTGGTCGTGGAACCCGCCTAAGACCACATACGCATGTAACGCCCAAGCCTTTATTACCCGTTTTAGGTTCTTCTATGGTAGAACGAATTGTGACGACCTTTACGGAATTGTTACCGAACCAAGTACAGGAAGCGGTATTTATTCTGGGTGACTTCCCATCCGAAGTACGAGACCAACTTCGGCTTATTTGCCGCCGTTTGGGGATTAAAGCCAGTTTTGCAGTTCAGGATAAGGCAATGGGAACGGCACATGCGTTGTATTGCGCAAAAGAATATCTGGAGGGCGAAGTGTTTTCGATCTTTGCAGATACGTTGTTTTATATGGAGCCTGATTTTAAGTTGGATTCGGATGTGGTGGCTTGGGTAAAATTGGTGGAAGACCCGCGTGCCTATGGAGTTGTGGTACGGGATAAACAGGGACGAGCAGTCGGATTTGTGGAAAAACCAACCGAGTTGATTTCGCGCGAGGCCCTCATTGGCATCTATTACATAAAAGATGGTGGCAAACTGAAACAAGTGATTCAGGATATGATGAACGAAAAGGCGCTCAGTTTGCGTGGAGAGTATGAACTCCCAGATGCCTTTGACCGGATGTTGCAAAATGGGGCTACTTTAGATACGGCAACGGTAACGGACTGGCTCGACTGCGGAACACTTCCGGCATTGTTGGACACTACCAAAGTTGTGATGAAAAAAGAAAGGTCTGCTTTTAGGGGTAATTTGACCAATACGGTCATTATTGAGCCAGTGTATATCGGTCCGGGCGCATTGATCCGGAACTCGGTTATTGGACCCTTTGCTTCTATTGAGGCAGGTGCAACCATTACAGATTCTATTGTTCGCGATTCAATCGTTTTTTCCAATGCAACCATCGAAGGAGCCATGATTAAGGACTCATTTGTGGGACAGCATGCCTTTGTGAAAGGTTCTGCAACGCCCATAAATGTAGGAGATCATGCTTCTGTTGGTTGATAGGGTTTCTCCTTGCTTACTTCTTCCTCCATGCTTTAACCTCTACCACCATGAAGCGTTTTTTCTTACTACTACTTGTAGTCCTGGCCCCCTCAGGTGGCTGGGCACAGCAGCCCAAACCCAAACCCAAAACCAATCCCTCTGCAACAACTGGAAACCAAGTTGCAAAACCAACCACAACCCGTAAAAATCCCCCAACAACGGCTTCAAAACCCTCAACGCCTACGCCTGCTCTTAAAACAGTTTCCGCAAAAACAAAATTGATCGTGACTGCTATGGGCGCTAAGGTACATTTTTCACCCGATCCCACCAGTGCCCAACTTGCACGGTTGTCTTTTGGCCAGTTTGTAGAAGCAAAATCCCGATCCGAACAAAAGAAAAAGGTGGGGAATCTGGAAGATTATTGGTATCAGATACCCTATGGCAATAATAAAACAGGATGGATTTTTGGGGGGCATGTTCGGAACTACGACGAAGAAAACCGCGAAATGGTGATCACGGAAATTATGCGACCCCGAATGCGTGGTGGGGCAAAAACCTACGCCGAGGAAGTGGCCTTTTTTGATTTTTTGGCCGTAGCAGCCAATGAAACACAAAATATAGATGTCAAGGCCGAGTTGGAATTGGCGCATCTGGTTGTGGTCAAACGGATTCTTCGGCTCATTCCAATGGAGGCGCGGGATAAACAGCCCTATAAATCTTGGCTTACAACAAACGAAAAATTGCTTGTATATAGTGAACCAACACAAGCCTACTATCTAAGGTTCGATCTTTTGTGGGATTTGGAAACGCGGTATAGGGACATTCCTTTTGCCGAACGGATTGCATACGAAGCCGCTATTACCGAATTGGCGGGCGAGTGTGAAGGGTATTTGACGTGTAATTTAGGGCGTTTGAACATGAGGGAGGGCCGCTATCTGGAGCGGTATCCCCAAGGTGTTTATGTGAATGATATGATGAGTAAGATTGAAAGCGCCGTCACACAGATGATGAGCAATTTATCTGAATATCGTATTGCAGAGGAAGATAAAAAAGACCTACGTACGGAAATCGGTTTTTTAAGGGAAGCGGTTGAAGCCATCGAAAAGCCACAGCGGGAAACCATTTTGGTTGGGTTGAACGCTATGGAAGAGAAATTATTGAAATAAGGTACTTCGGGTGGAGGGCCTCCTGTTTAGAAGAAAGTCCTTCACCCGAAACAAAGTGGTTGCGCGTCTTCCGACGGAGACAAACAATTATGCTAAGCAGGATGCGTTAAGTGCTTGTGCCAAATCTGCTTGAATGTCTTCTACATGCTCTAAGCCCACAGAAATTCGGATAAGCCCCGGAGAAATTCCAACCGCAAGCCGTTCTGCTTCTGAAAGTTTTGAGTGGGTTGTGGTCATTGGGTGGGTGGCGATGGTGCGGGTATCGCCCAGATTGGAGGATAAGGAAATCATGCTGAGCGCATCCATGAACTTTTGTGCCTGTTCAAGACCTCCTTTTAGCTCTAAAGTGAGCATCGCCCCACCCAATCGCATTTGTTTTTGTGCAAGTTCATATTGTGGATGTGAGGCCAAAAATGGGTACTTAACTTTTTTAATCCCATCTTGTTGCTCTAACCAATGAGCCAGTTGGTGTGCATTTTTGCCGTGTCGTTCTACACGGATTGCCAAGGTTTCTAAGCTCTTGGATAAAATCCAGCCATTAAATGGAGACATGGCCGGACCCGTATGGCGGGATAAAAACAAGACCTCTTGAATCAATTCTTTTTTGCCAAGAATGCAACCACCCAGTACACGTCCTTGCCCGTCAATTAATTTAGTGGCAGAATGGGTGACCAAGTGCGCACCATATGCGGCAGGATTTTGTACATAAGGTGTTGCAAAACAATTATCTACATTTAGGATAATCCCTTTGGTGTGTGCCAACTGCCCCAAAAATGCCAAGTCCAATAAATCCAAGCCCGGATTTGAAGGGGTCTCCACAAAAATCATTTTGGTCTCAGGCTGTATTGCGGCCTCCCAAACGGTTGGTGGCGCCGTGATGTCCACGAATGTATGTGTGATGCCCCAGCGTGGAAACAACTTTGTTAATAGCTGATAAGTGGATCCAAACAATGAACGTGAGGCCACGATATGATCTCCAGAACCCAAAAAAGCGGCCATGCTCATGAACATGGCTGCCATCCCCGATGCCGTGGCGATGCCCGCTTCGGTGCCCTCAAGCAAGCACATTTTTTCAATGAATTCATTGGTATTTGGGTTGGAATATCGCGAATAAATATTGCCTTCTACTTCTTCAGCAAATAGCGCACGGGCCATTTCTGCGTCATCAAAAAGAAAACTGCTGGTTGCAAAAATGGGCACACTGTGCTCACGGTGTTGGCTGCGATTTGTTTGGGTACGAATCGCTTTAGTTTCAAAATGAGACATGGTTTTAGGTAGGTGTAATCTCGAAAGACGTTGTAATATGGGCTGTGGGTTCTAAGGTTTTGACTACGGAACAATATTTTTCCATAGAAAGCTGGATGGCTTTTTCGGCTTTAGGGGCATCCACACTTCCCCAAAAGCGGTAGTGTAAGTGGATTTTTCGGAAGATATTGGCCTCGCCAAGTGGTTCTCGGTGCCCCTCTATGGTCACCTTGATGTCGTCCAAACGCTGGCGCTGTTTTTTTAGAATGAGGATGATGTCTATAGCGCTACAAGAACCAGCGGCGGCCAACAAAAGTTGCATCGGGCGAAAGGCTTGATCACCTCCACCAATTTCGGGGTTTGCGTCGGTCAAGATGGTCTTGCCTGTTTCGTTTACGGACTGAAGCAAAAACGCATCGTCAAGACGATTGATTTCGATTTTCATGTTGTAGAAAAGTATTCTAATTTACTAAATTGCAGACTCCGTTCGGAATCATCCCGTGGCAAACGTCTAAGCCATCATTCCCTTAAGATACAGAAGAGAAGGAGCAGGAAACGAGGGTGCAAAAGAATCCGTCACAGTTTCGTAAAACAACGCATACGGATCCTCTGATAAATCATTCGATGTCCTAAAAAAATAAGACACGTTTCTGTAATACCTTAAAATTAAGGTGCAAAATCATTCTGACACCAAGACAATTTGATCTGATATGAATATACAAAATCGCTATGCCATCGTAACAGGCGCAAGTCGTGGGCTTGGAGCGGCCATTTCTGACGTACTGGCTGCGGCTGGTACAACTGTTTTTGGACTCGGACGGAATGAGGAAGATTTAATGCGCCTTAAAGAAAAAATAGGCGACTCATTTCGCCCAATTGTGTGTGATGTTCGTTCGTCGGAATCGGTTAAAGGTGCTATGGAGCAGGTTTTTTTGCAATCTGGAGACCAGATAGACATTTTAATCAATAATGCAGGGTTGGGAAAGTTCGGGGCGATAGAGCAGATGACTGATGAAGATTGGGAGGTGCAAGTAGATACCAATCTGAAAGGGGTATTTTTGTGTACACGGGCCGTGGTTCCGCACATGAAGCGGCAGAATGCCCAGACTGGTTTTGGCGGGCATATTATCAATATTGCATCCGTTGCAGGGCTTGTCGGAAACCCTAATATCGGAATCTATAATGCCACCAAGTTTGGTCTTCGTGGCTTTTCGGATTCGCTTATGCTGGAATTAAGAAACGATGGAATCAAGGTGACGTGTGTCTATCCGGGGTCTATCGAAACTGCATTTTTCAAAAATACGGGCTTCCCTTCCGGCTCCAGCCAAAAAATGCACCCCGAGGAAATCGCACAGACGATCTTGCATCTTTTACAAACAACGGATAATTACCTTATTTCGGAGATCGTGTTACGACCGCTTCGTCCGAAAGGGGGCGTGTAGCGTTTTCGTTGCCAAGCCACACCGCCACCTATAGCGTATCATATCCGCACCAGATTCAATAACCCAAGTTGCGCAATGATTTGATGAAAGGCATTTATCAGGGCAAACTATTGAACTTGATTTACCCGATTAGGGCCATGAGAGCGCCGTTTTATGTCCTCTGGCTTGAAAAATTATTTTCCGGATTGGATGGCATCCACGAATTGAATAAACCAAGGGTAGGCGGTAAAATGAATGGCTAATTCTGGCCACAATTGCTTAAAAAGGGTACTTCTAAGCGTTCGGTGTGTTTCTCGTTGAATAGAACGCCAATACGAGGCGGGAAGGTTTTTTTGTCGGATCAGTTGTTGCTGTTCACAAACCAAATTGAGGTAACGCAACGCCGCAACACGTACAGAAGCGTTGATTGGCTGCACCGGGTCATTTAACCGAAGTCGGGCAAATTCGCCTTGGCTATCAATCGCTGCCTGCCAGATGTCGTCATACCGTTGGGCAAGGATGATAGAATGTGTCGTTTGGCTATGCCTTTTAAAGGCCCTAAGCGCCAGGTACAAGCCACCCAAGACTATAATTGTTGGTAACAACGGCGAGATGAGGGGCAATAGTTCCAAAAACGTGCGATAATCCGGCATAATGTTTATGGCGATGAGGGTTGGCGTTTTCGTAATGGCTTAAGATACGAAAGGATACTAAAAAAAAAGTCCCAACTTTTACGAAGTGTAAAAATGTATTCCGGCGCTTCTTCTGGTAAATGACGTTGGTTCATTATGGTAAAGATTGGAAGAAGGCATGCCTGTACCTCATTTTCAACACACGATAAAATCATTGGGAGACATAGTCGTTGTGTTGTATTTTACCAAGCTATAAAATAACCACGAAATAAGCTCGATACGTATGGAAAATGAACCGATAGCACAAGCAGGGCTGAATGATTACGGAGCCTCTAATATCCAGGTGTTGGAGGGGTTGGAGGCTGTTCGTAAGCGGCCAGCAATGTATATTGGCGATGTAGGATTCCGCGGGTTGCATCATCTGGTCTATGAAGTAGTGGATAACTCGATTGATGAGGCGCTTGCGGGCCACTGCGATTCTATTCAGGTGACAATACACGAAGATAATTCGGTTTCTGTGGTGGATAATGGCCGTGGGATTCCGGTAGGGATGCATCCCACCGAAGGGCGTTCTGCCCTCGAAGTTGTAATGACGGTTCTTCATGCAGGAGGAAAATTTGATAAAAACACCTATAAAGTATCTGGCGGCCTGCATGGTGTAGGGGTTTCGTGTGTCAATGCCTTGTCTAAAAAATTGGTTGCAACGGTTCGGCGCGATGGTAAGGTTCATCGTCAAACCTTTGCATATGGCAATCCTACTTCTGCGGTTGAAGTAGTGGGAGAAATGGCCCCCGGAGAACGTTCTGGAACAACGGTGCATTTTTGGCCGGATGAGAGCATCTTCATGGTGACGGAATACCGTTACGACACACTCGCAGACCGGATGCGGGAACTGGCCTATCTGAACCGAAATATTCGTATTTCCATAAGTGATTTGCGGGAAGAAGATGAAACGCTTAAGTCCGAGTCTTTTCATTTTGAGGGTGGGATTGTGGCCTTTGCTAAATTTTTGGATGAAGCCCGGACCAGCATCATTGATGAACCAATCTATATTGAGGGTGAGCAAAATGGTGTTCCTGTAGAAGTGGCCATGACATACAATACCGGATATGCCGAAAACGTTCTTTCCTTTGTCAATAATATCAATACCCATGAAGGGGGGACGCACGTATCTGGCTTTCGGCGGGCACTAACCAGAATCGTAAAGCAATATGCCGAAGACAACGGATTGTTGAAGAACGTGAAGGTGACCGTGTCTGGAGATGACTTTCGGGAGGGACTTACAGCCGTAATCTCGGTAAAAGTACCGGAGCCTCAGTTCGAAGGTCAGACCAAAACCAAACTCGGCAACTCGGACGTTGAAGGAACGGTATCAAGCCTTGTGGCGGCGAAGCTAAAAGAATGGTTAGACGATCACCCAAAAGAATCGCGTCAGATTGTGAACAAAGTGGTACTTGCAGCCACTGCCAGAACGGCCGCACGAAAAGCCCGTGAGTTGATTCAGCGCAAATCCGCTTTTGGAGGGGGGGGGCTTCCCGGAAAATTGGCCGATTGTGCCTCCAAAGATCCGAAAGAAAGTGAATTGTATGTTGTGGAAGGTGATTCTGCTGGTGGGTCTGCCAAGCAGGGCCGAGACCGACATTTTCAAGCGATTTTGCCTCTTAAAGGTAAAATCCTAAATGTGGAAAAAGCCCAGATAGATAAGATTTTGGAAAATGATGAGATTAAAAACATCATTACGGCACTTGGAACGGGGATTGGTGTAGGGAGCGAAGAATTCGACATTAGCAAACTACGGTATCATACCATTGTCATTATGACAGACGCTGATGTTGATGGCTCACATATCCGGACGCTCTTGCTTACGTTGTTTTTCCGGTTTATGCGCCCAATCATAGAAAATGGAAACTTGTACATAGCACTTCCGCCCCTGTATAAAATTAAGCGGGGTCAGCAAGAACGCTATGCTTGGACGGAAGACCAGATGCGGGAGTCTGTCCGTGAATTTGGTAATGGCTCGGTAGTCCAACGCTATAAAGGTTTGGGAGAAATGAACCCCGAACAACTTTGGGAAACAACCATGAATCCAGAAAACCGAACCATGCAGGTCGTTACGATAGATGACGCAGCGGCGGCAGATCGCATCTTTTCGACCTTAATGGGGGATGCGGTGGAGCCTCGACGGAAATTTATCGAACGCAATGCACGTTATGCCACGATTGATGTGTGAGCCTCTCGTTGTTGCTGTTTTCTAAAGGAACGATACACAAAATCCGCATGGTTGAATGATCGTCATGCGGATTTTTTGATACAGCACCATGCAATCACGCCAACAACAAGACGGGTTTCATCCGGAGCAGTTTAGAAAGCAAGGTCATGCCCTCATAGACCTCCTGGCAGACTATTTGACAGACGTAGGGCAACAAAAAGAGGTGGTCTTGCCTTTTACAGCTCCTGATGAAGAGGTGGCATTTTGGAAAACAGCCTGTTTTGAGGATAATCTGGCCTATTGGAAAGCCGTTGTTGCACGCTCGATACATCTCCATCATCCCCGATATATGGGCCATCAAACAGCTGTAGTGGCAAATGAAGCGGCTTTATCTGCCTTGGTAGGGGCTGTTTTGAACAACGGTATGTCTGTTTACGAGATGGGTGCTGTTTCTACTGCACAAGAGCAAATTCTCATAGAAGTTTTGGCACAAGCGTTAGGTTTTAGTCCTCAGGCGGGTGGATTTTTGACATCTGGCGGGACTCTTGCAAACCTAACGGCGCTCCTAACAGCCCGTGCGGTAAAAATACCTTGGGATGTGTGGGAGGAGGGCGCAAAAGAACCTCTTGCCTTGTTGGTCTCGGAGGAAGCCCATTATTGTGTGGATCGTGCGGTCCGGATTATGGGCTGGGGGAGTGCTGGTATTATCCGTATTCCAACCAATGGCCGGATGCAAATGAAGACGGCTTCTTTGCGTTCGGCTTACGAAGAAGCGCTCGCTTCTGGTAAGAAAGTGATCGCACTGGTGGGAAGCGCAGGCAGTACTTCTACTGGCTCCTTCGATCCGTTAAATGAATTGGCCGATTTTGCAGAAAAACACGAGTTATGGTTTCATGTAGATGGCGCACACGGCGCTGCGGTGGCTTTTTCGGATCAATACAAACCACTTTTGAGGGGGATTGAACGTGCAGACTCGGTGGTGATGGATTTTCATAAACTCTTGGGTACTCCCGGTCTCACGACGGCCTTGGTCTATCGAAAGGGAGCAGATGCTTTTCGTACTTTTGCACAACGGGCCGATTATTTGTTGGAGCAAACCCAGTCCCCAGAGTGGTTTAACTTAGGAAGACGGACTTTGGAATGCACTAAAAATATGATGGTGCTGAGGGCATATGTTTTGTATCAGCGTTATGGAACCACCTTTTTTTCCCAACAGGTGGAAAAACTCCATTACTTGGCACAACAATTTGCCGGGTTGGTACAGGAAAATCCAGATTTTAGGCTTTGCACACAACCAGAAACCAATATTGTATGTTTTAGGTATGCGCCTGATCGTGTTTTGCCCCAAGATATTGAAGCCCTCAATCGGGAAATTCGAAAGAGGATCATTGAATCTGGTGCTTTTTACTTGGTTCAAACTACGGTCAAAAAACAGTTTTGGCTCCGGCTTACACTGATGCACCCCGAAACCACCGAGGAAGACCTGAAAGCGCTCCTTTTGGAAATACAGCGAGTGGCCTCCGAAATCGGCCCCGTCCATCATCCCTCAACGGTATGAAGCCTCATGTATCTATCGTGATTCCTGCAAAAGACGAAGCGGAATCCCTGCCAGAATTGGTGGATCAAATCCGATCCGTCTGTGAAACGAATAAACTTCATTTTGAAGCTTGGATCATAGATGACGGCTCGAAAGACGATTCTTGGGCAGTTATCTCTCAGTTACAATCAAAGGACGCCCGATTTAAAGGGGTTCGGTTTGCACGCAATTATGGCAAGAGTGCGGCTTTGTCAGTTGGTTTTGCACGAGCAACAGGGAACTATGTTGTAACAATGGATGCGGATTTACAGGACGATCCTGCCGAAGTTCCGGAAATGATTCAAATGTTAGAAAATGGTTTGGATTTGGTTAGTGGTTGGAAAAAAAAGCGTAACGATCCCTTGGGAAAAACAATACCAAGTAAGCTGTATAACTACGGAACCCGTTTGGTTTCGGGTATTCCGTTGCATGATTTTAATTGTGGATTAAAGGCATATCGGGTTGAAGTGGTGAAAATGGTTAAAGTATATGGCGAGCTACATCGGTATATACCCTTACTGGCAAAATGGGAAGGGTTTACCAGAATTGGTGAAAAAGTGGTTAATCATCGGGCAAGGAAATTTGGGCACACCAAATTTGGCTGGGAACGTGGCCTCAGAGGATTTTTGGATTTGATCACCCTGTCTTTTCTTACACGATTTGCAATACGCCCGATGCATTTTTTTGGAGGGCTTGGCTTGCTTGCCTTTTTTATTGGTTTTCTGATTGGGGCTTGGCTCAGTGTTGAAAAAATATTTTGGCTTCAACCTATCGGAGACCGTCCTTTGCTGATGCTGGCCATGTTATTGATGCTGTTGGGGGCGCAGTCTTTCATGACCGGACTCTTGGGGGAAATGCTGCTTAAACCCACGCTCGAAGGGAATGAGCAATATCAAATTCGAGAAGAAACATCCACTTCAGATTAAAGGGTGCCCAACGGCTGAAAGGCTCTATAGCTGTACAGGGTTTCGGCTTTATTTGTCCGTTTTACCCGAAAACCTCTTCGTTATGTTGATCCCTCGGCGTCTGAATAGGGATTAAATCAAAAAAGGTAGCCCCGCTTTTTTGGCGAGGCTGACCTTATACAAAGAATATTGATCTATCATTGAACTTGCGTGCGCGTAGGCTGCGGTTTGGTATAGAGAAGTTCGTGTTAGAAATGATTGCCCTACGGTTTACCAGCCAATTTGCGAGGAAATGTATTTCGCCATGTGCCAAAGATGGAGAAACAACCTCGCGCACGCAAGAACTTTTTCGCTTTCAGACACATAAACGAAGCAGGCGGTAAAAAAGGATCATAGGAACAAAAACTTTTTTAATGAACTTGTACAGGCCGTTTTTTGTCTTACCTTTCAAAAACGGTTTACCTATCACAATATCATAATCTGGCAATAGCCACTCCGAATCTCATGGCTCAGAACAAAAACCTGACGCAATTGCTCAAACAAATCAGCGAAGGCGATCAGAAAGCGCTAAATGAAGTTTTTCCATTGGTTTATGATGAACTTCGTGCCATTGCTCATCACCGTCTTGCCCGTAACCGGATGGGCGAAACGCTTAATACGACGGCGCTCGTTCACGAGGCTTATATGAAGCTCATAGACCAGTCGCAGTCTCATATTAATGACCGGAGTCATTTTTTTGCCCTTTCCAGTGTGGCCATGCGGCATATTCTGGTAGATTATGCCCGCTCGCGCAGTGCTGCAAAACGTGGTGGCGCCAATGTGGCCCTCAGTTTGGATGATGTGAACATTGCTGTTGAAGACCGTGCACAAGAATTGCTCAATCTTGATCAGGCATTAGAGAAATTGGCTTCCGTAAACGAACGAATGTCTAAGGTGGTGGAATATAAATTTTTTGGCGGTCTAACCAATGAAGAAGTGGGAACGGTACTGGGTGTATCGGTTCCAACCGTAAAGCGTGACTGGCAATTTGCCCGGACATGGCTCTATCAGCACATGACCGAAGACCAATAAGCCAAATTGGGCCAATGCAAGATCTGGAACGGATACAAGACTTATTTATGGAAGCACTCGAACAACCCAACCATATACGGGCAGAATGGTTGAGAAAGGCTTGTGTGGGTAACGAGGTACTTTATACCGAAGTGTTTAATTTATTACAGGTGGCTTCTCAGGCGCACGACGCATTTGGTGAATCTGGTTCCGAGTTTTTTGAACCACTATTGGGGCAGTTGGAAACGGAGTTGGAAGGGAAAGACTGGGTGGGGCGTCAGATTGGACGATATTTTGTTCAGAAATTGCTTGGGCATGGGGGGATGGGGGCCGTTTTTTTGGCCGAAGAACACGGGGCAGTAACCAGGCGGGTTGCCCTGAAAATTGTACGTCGTGGGATGGACACGGATCATATGATCCGTCGTTTTAGAACAGAACGCACTGTCTTGGGTGCGCTAAACCATCCAAATATTGCACGTCTTATTGATGCAGGGGTGACAGCAGAAGGTCAGCCTTTTTTTGTGATGGAATATATTAAGGGTAAACCGATCAATACACATTGTGACGACCTACGGCTTCGGGTGGACGAGCGGTTGCAGGTATTTCTACCCGTGTTGGAGGCAGTCGGGTTTGCGCATCAGAACCAAGTGATCCACCGAGACCTGAAGCCTGGGAATATTTTGATTAATGATTTGGGTGAAGTCAAATTATTGGATTTTGGCATTGCAAAGGTCTTGGACCCTAAACGATATAACCTTTCTTTTTCTGTAACCCAGACCGAACTACGGCTGTTGACCCCAGAATATGCCAGTCCGGAGCAAATCGCTGGACGAGAAATTAGTCCGGCGGCGGATGTATATCAACTTGGGGTATTGCTCTACGAACTCATCACAGGTCACCGCCCTTATAGTTTGGGAAAGGTGGTCTCTAAATTTGAGATGGCCCGGATTATTTTGGAGGAACCACCCACAAGGCCAAGTTCGGTGATTGAGAAAGTGGTGAAGTTAGACCAAGGGCGTAAGCAAACAATCGTACTTTCACCCGAAGAAATTACCAAAAGCCGTAGAACGACCGTGGAACGCCTAAAACATCGGCTGACAGGTGATCTGGAATTTATTCTGAACAAAGCTCTGGAGAAAAAGCCGGAAGATCGGTACAAAACAGCCGAAGCCTTTGCAGAAGACATCTGGAAACACCTTCGGGGTGAGCCTTTGCGAGAACAGTCGGGTGGTTTTTGGAAAAAAATCTTGCGAAAAGGATCCTAATAACCAAAAAATAAATTCATGCAATTAGATCTTTCAGGAAAAGTTGTTTTGATAACAGGTGGATCGCGCGGCATTGGCCGCTCAATCGTTGAGGCATGTGTGGCTGCTGGCGCCAAAACCGCCTTTACGTATCGTTCTGCTACAAGCGAGGCAGATGCCCTTTGTGAGACACTCCGCGAGCAGGGGGGGCAAGTTCTTGCATACCAAAGTGATGCGGCAGATTTGGCAGCTTCGGAACAGGTAGTGAATGAAATGGTGAAGACTTGGGGGCGGTTGGACGTCTTGGTGAATAATGCAGGGATTACCAAAGATAATTTGTTGTTACGCATGAGCGAAGCCGATTGGGATGTGGTACTGACCACCAATCTGAAAAGTATTTTCAATTTTACAAAAGCCGCTTATCGGCCCATGATGAAGCAACGATCCGGCAGCATCATCAATCTGTCGTCGGTGGTTGGGGTGATGGGAAATGCTGGACAGGCCAATTATGCTGCCTCAAAAGCCGGAATCATTGGGTTTTCCAAGAGCATGGCGAAAGAATTAGGCGGGCGGCATGTACGGGTAAATGTGATTGCACCAGGCTTCATTGAAACCGATATGACGCATGTGCTGGGAGACCAGGTGAAAGAAGCCCTGTTAAAAAGCATTCCGCTGGGTGCGTTGGGTAAGCCGGATGATATTGCCGCCGCAGTATTGTTTCTTGCCTCGGATGCTTCCCGTTATATTACGGGTCATGTGCTACATGTTGATGGTGGCATGGCAATGTAACCATGACCACACGACTAATGATCATGGCGGCGGGAATGTCGAGCAGGATGAAAAAAATACCTGCTGGGGGCAATATTCCGCCTGAACTGATTGAGCAAGCCCGCTTACGTCCGAAGAGTATGATTGGTGTGGGTGTGGATGGACGTCCTTTCCTGGAATTTCTGTTAGCAGAAGTTGCAGCGGCGGGCATTCAAGAGGTTTTACTGGTCCTCAATCCAATGGACATGGTTACACAGCCCCATATCCGTTCGATGCAAACAGAGGGCCGATTTGCAGGGTTGATTTTCCGGTTTGCAATTCAATACATCGCCCCCGAAAGAATAAAGCCTTCGGGAACCGCCGATGCAGTCTTGCAGGCATTAGTGCAAACACCCGACTGGCAAACGGAACGGTTTTTGGTCTGCAATGCCGATAATCTGTACTCCCGTAAAGTTTTGTATCTTTTGGCTAATTCGCCCTACCCGCAGGTTCTGCCTGCTTATACCTTCGAGGCTTTGGGGTTGCCAGAAGACCGCTATCGGAATTTGGCCATCATTAAAACGGACTCGGAAGGGTATCTGACCGATTTGATAGAAAAACCGGATGAAGAGGCGGCGCAAGCATACCGAGAAGCTGGGTTTGGGGTGAGCATGAACGCCTATGCTTTATTTGCACCCGACGTTTTACCCTTCCTCACAAAGGTCCCATATAGCCCCACGCGCAACGAAAAAGAACTACCTGCCGCAATCCGGCTGCTTGCACAAACACACCCCAAATCTGTCCAGACGATTTTGGTGGCTGAGCCTGTTCCAGACTTAACCGGAATGGAAGATTTGATGGTGGTACGGGAAAAATTGACACAGTATTATGAATAACTTGCCCAACTTGCTTTTTAAATAAAAATGATTACATATTTAAATGGATTGCTGGTGGTCAAAAAACCTACAGAAGCAATTGTTGATATTCAGGGTGTGGGTTATCGTGTGCTGATTCCGGCCTCTTCTTTTCAGAAGCTTCCGGAAACGGGGCAGGTGACTCGGCTTTTTATTCATTATTACATCAATAATAATACCGATACCGTTGCGCTCTATGGCTTTGCTACCGAAAGCGAACGTTCTGTTTTTGAGCGATTGATCAGCGTTTCTGGCATTGGGCCTAAAATGGGGTTGGCGGTACTTTCGGCCATGAATCCGGGCGAACTGCAAGAAGCCATGCTATCGGGTGATGCAGGACTACTGACCAAAATTCCGGGTGTGGGAAAAAAAACAGCCGAGCGAATGATTGTTGAGCTAAAAGATAAATTTGCTGCTTTAGACCTGCCCGCAACTACTTCTTTGCCAAGTGCTTCGCCCGAAAAGACAGCCGCACGAGCAGACGCACTGGCTGCATTAGAGGCATTGGGGCTTTCCCGTGCCCTTGCCGAAAAGAAATTGCGGGTGGTACTTCGAGCGCATCCGGAATTGACTTCGGCACAAGAACTCATCCGGCTGGCTTTGCGAGAAAATGGTTAACTGAATCAGTTGGATATGGCGGCGCTTCATTGTACTTTGGGATGAAGCCGATGTCGGAGGTACGACCAAGGGCACAATCCGTCCAAAAGCGTACCCAATGTACCTACGGCGAAAATCCAAACCTTGTACTTGCTCTTTGGAGCCGAATATACTTGCTACTATGCCCCGCATTTTATTGGTTGACGACGAGCCTGACCTTCTCCAGTTGTTGCGTTACCGCTTAGAGCGCGAAGGCTTTGAAGTATTCTGGGCCGAGGATGGCCAAGAAGCCTTGCAAAAATTACGTGAAACCCGCCCAGATCTGGTTGTGTTGGATGTAATGATGCCTCGTATGGATGGCGTAGAAACATGCAAAAGAATTCGAAATGATATGGCTTTTGCACAGATTCCTATTCTTATGCTTACGGCCAGAACCACAGAAAATGACGAAATCTTGGGGTTGGAAGCGGGCGCGGACGATTATTTGCCTAAACCCGTTTCAACACACCTCTTTATAAGCAGACTGCGCACGCTCTTGAGAAGAACCCAACCCGAAGCCGCACCCGAAATTGAAGTGGCCTCCATGTTTGATATTCGGGTGGATCGGGAGCGGTATCTGGTACTCCGTACCGTAGAAGGGAGGCGCGAAGAAGAAATCCGCCTGCCCAGAAAAGAATTTGAGTTGTTGTATTTTCTGATAACACATCCCGGAAAAGTTTATTCCCGACAGGAAATTCTGAACCAAGTTTGGGGGAGCGAAGTGTTTGTGGTGGATCGGACGGTGGATGTGCATGTGCGCAAAATTCGTGAAAAACTGGGCGAAGAATATATAGAGACGGTAAAAGGGGTTGGATATCGGTTTAAACAATAGCTTTATGCCCGAAACAGGCCGGACGAAATTTCCCATAGACGAGTTGGCCTTGAAAATGGCCTTTATAGCGGCGGCACTAATGGCCACATTGGTGGCTGTGGGTTATCTTGTTCGCGAGGTCATTAGTTTCCAACTACTAATCCTCTTGTCTATACCGGCGATGGGATTGGCCTCGTATTTTGCGGCACGTTTTTTTCTCACCAGCCGAATTGAATTAGCCCATTCAACCCTCCGAAGGATTCGTAAGCGTAATTTTGAAGGTATAGACAGCACCAAACCCCCACATGGAGATGCCTTAGATGAACTCGTTCGGCAAGTTTACCGGATTGGTCATACCATGCAAACAGAGATTAACCGACTAAAGCAACTGGAAAATTATCGGCGTGAGTTTTTGGGCGATGTTTCGCATGAACTGAAAACGCCTATTTTTGCGGTTCAGGGGTTCGCAGAAACTTTACTGGACGGTGCTCTCGAAGACGAGTCTGTAAATCATGCCTTTGTAGAAAAAATCTTGCGTAATGCCGAACGGCTGAACAACCTTGTTGAAGACCTTGCGGCCATCTCGATGATTGAGACAGGCGAGTTGAAGATGAATATCCATTCATTTGAACTTAAATTACTGGTTCAAGAAGTGGCAGACGAGTTGGAGCCGTTACTGGAACGCAACGAGGTTCAACTATTCATTTTTATTCCGGAAAACTTGAGCCTCGTAAAAGCCGATCGCGACCGCATACGCCAAGTATTGGCAAACTTATTGACCAATGCCATCAAATATAACCGTTCAGGTGGACGAATTGAAGTGACCGCCCGGAGGGTAGGGACAAAAGATGTGTATATTTCGGTTACGGATGATGGGTTGGGGATTGCACCAGCGCATTTAGGCCGCATCACCGAGCGATTTTATCGTGTGGACAAAAGCCGTTCACGAGACCAAGGCGGGACAGGATTGGGGCTGGCCATTGTAAAACATATCCTCGAGGCCCATAAAAGCCATTTGGATGTTGAAAGTACTTTGGGTAAAGGTTCAACCTTTTCATTTTTATTACCCATCCAACCCATTACCTTGAGCATAGAGGCGGTTTCTATGCCTCCTGCTGGCATAAACTAAAGGCTACTGTTCCGTTGGGTGATAAAGCCCATATTTTATACAACTTCCGCATTTGCCAGACATGTTATACTCGGCACAAGATTTGTACGCCCCTGGACAATTGGCCATTGACAATCTAATTGCAACCGCCAATTGGATGATGAACGAACTCACCAAAGGATTGGCGCCTTATCAGATTACATTGGCGCAGTATAAAGTCTTGTTGTATCTGTATAAGCAGTATCCAGCGCATGTTACGGTTTCTCAGATTGGTGAAAACCTGATTGACCGGACACCGGATGTTACAAGATTATTAGACCGGTTAGAAAAGCAGTTGTGGATTCTTCGAAAGCGGGCCGAGCACGATAAGCGCATTGTAGAGGTTCATTTGACCGATTCTGGGCGGGCTTTGGTAGAAGCTGTTCAGGAACCGCACGACCGAATCATTGATCGCTTATCTGGTATCTTATCTAATGCCGAGCACTTACTATTGATAGATTATCTTGAGCGGCTTCGTCGGGCCCCACTTTAAAGAATGGATGCTTTCGAGGAATCGGCTTCTGGTTCCTGAATGCCAGAACCGAGCAACATGGCCCCCCCTGCGAGCCCTAAATCTTTAAGAAGCGCGGTCAGGTATCCAAAAGCTTCTTCTCCACCCGCCCATACACCGGGTAAATGTATGATGAAAATATAGAGGGAGAGCAAGATAACCAGCATGGTCATGGCTGGGCGGGTGTATTTTTGTATGTATATACTAATGGCGGCTGCAATTTGACTTACGCCGGTCAAGTACACCAATGCCAAATCAAAAGGAACCCATTCAGGCATGATCCCGCCAATCTGCGGCGCAGCCAATAGGTGCTTCACGCCAAAAAGAAAGAAGGGGAGCGAAAATAAAATCTGCCCTGTTCGGGCATTTAAAATAGCAGCATTCAGGCGCTTCATCTGTATGTTGGAAATCTTTGAAAGAATGATCATGGTTTATCAAAGCCCAAAATAGGTTTTTTCGGTTGGTAAACGCCAAATACTGCGAAGATTTTACTTTTTTCAGATTTGGGGAATCGTCAAATAAAAAAAATCAGCCAAACAGATCGAACCTCTTGGTACTGCTTTATTTTCCGGTATGCGATACCTAATTCCTATATTCGTTTTGGCCGTTTTTTGTGGCATATTCCGCCCTGTAATGGCCCAAGAAAAACCTTTGAAGGGTTTGGTTTGGGATATTCCCAAAACCGAAAAAGAGGCCCTCACCGAGCTGAAGGCGCTGCATAAAATTGGTGTGCGGGCATTGCGTACACGCTTGGTGTGGCGTGATACCCTTTTTGCGTTGGCAGACTCGATGGGGATGGTGTTTTTTCAGGAGTTGCCGTTTTCCGACCTCTCGGTGAATGAGCTCCGGCAAGCGCTGCCTTATGCCATCAAGACCTTGTCCAAGAATATCGAAAAGTCAAAAAAATACCGCTCTGCCCGATATTTTGGCTTGGCGCAAAATTGTGATACCAGTGATCCGGCTGCGATGACCTATTTTTCTGGCCTGATGAATGTGATTCGGACAAAAGGAGCGCCTTTTACACAAGGGTATTACACCACTTCGTTTACAAAACGGGATCAGGCCTTCCCTTCGGTGGACTTTGTTTTGGTCAAAGCAGTAGATCGAGACGACCCTGTATTACTTGCCCGCCAGATGAACCAGCAAACAGGTGGCAAGCCCATGGGGGTGGTCTTGGGGATGGGGGTTTCTCGTGAGAAGCGAGAAGGTTATAAAGTACAAAATAGCCCCGAGGCACAGGCGAGGTACCTGGAGAATAAACTAAATAAACTCTTATTTGTACCACAAGTACCCTTGAAAGTGATCTTTGTTTACCGGTGGAAAGATGTCCCCGGTTCGATGTTTGCCCAAAGTGCCACTACAGACCATAACTTGGGGTATGGAGTTCTGGGGGCTGATGGAAAGCCAAGACCTGGTTACGAGGTGATGAAAGGAATTTTTACGGGCAAACAAACCGTTTTTGCGTTTAAAGCGGGTACGCCGTTAGAACAAGATCAGGTATGGATGATCATCTTGGGATGGATCATCATTGCGCTTATTGTAATCGCTTATATCCTTTCGTACCGCTTGCAAGATATTTTGCCACGTTTTTTTATGGCGCATGATTCTTACCAGGAATATCTGCTCCGCTCAAGGGATGCACATACCGGAACCAATGCGCTCCTGATTGTGGCATTTGGGCTTTGTGCCGGACTTTCGAGCGTGATTATTTTCTACGCCTTACGCCCCTACGCCGCATTTGGATATTTTGTACAAGAACTCCCTTCCTTACCACAGTTTATTGTGCTTGCGGCACTACGTTTGCCTTGGAGTTTTTCCTTATTGGCGATGTTGGTTTTTGCGTTTGTAATGGTAGTTATTGCATTGGGTTTGTATGGATTCGCCCGATACGTTGGGCAGCATAACATCACGCCGCAAAAAACACTCATGGTTACGGTATGGGCGCAATGGCCTATGGTCCTTTTGATGCTTGCTTCGATGGTTACTTTTAATATTTGGGGAACTTCCAGCATGTATCCACCGCTCTATTTGTTGGTGTTTTGGGCTGTCTTAAACATACTCGCTTTTTTTCAGATTGCGTATGATTTTGCCTATATCATTAAGAAGCCAACTTGGATGTTGGTTTTGGGTGGGGTGGGTATTTTTACGTTGGTACTGATTGTTTTTCTGCTGTTTCGGTTTCCGGAGATGTCTTCAGAATGGAACTTCCTGTCCAACTTGGTCAGAGAAGGGCTTGAACGGAGCGTTGCTTCTCCTCAATCTTTTTAGGGGAAAAATGTCTGGTAATAAACCGCAAAAATTAGGCTTGGTGCTCTCTTCTCTTATTGATAAGTGGGGAATGCGCGAACGTATGGAAACCGCAAAGGTGATCGAAACGTGGGCCACACTTGTCGGGCCGCAGATTAATGGGGTAACCGACGCCGTTTGGCTCAAAGATAAGCGCCTTTTTGTTCGAATCATTTCGCCAGCATGGCGGCAAGAACTTTACATGCGCAGAAAAGAATGGCTACAACGCCTGAATGAAGAACTCGAAGGCGGAGGGGTGGAAGAAATTGTTTTCCGATGAGAGACCTGCAATACGTAGAGGTTGTCTATCAACAAGCATAAGAGGTTGCAAATCATTTAATCAACTGGCGAATACACGCCAAATGGGCAAATAAAACGCTGGGTACAATAAAAGACGGCAGCCACAAAAAAGGAAAATACAACATCGCTCGGTTTGGTTGTTCAAAGGCGTACATTTGCAGAACAGAGGGCAGGGCCAAAATACCATGTACCACAATGATGAGCAGGAAAACCAGCCCAATCACATTCCAACCCAATAAAAATGGCTTAAATAAACGGGTCTGGGTATAGCCAAAATAGGCAATAATTGGTGAGGTTAAGCCCATTATAATGTCGAAATTATGACCGGAGAAAGTCATCTCTTCTGGTATTAGTTTTTGTTGTGACAACCAGAATAAACCAATTTCAATAGGTACTCGGACAAGGTGTAGGTAGGTAAGGGTCTCTGCCGACACACGTTCCACAAACTGTTTCGAGGCCATAAATAAGGCAATAATGACCAAAATCGGTGGTAAAATAAGCCAAATGGCGCGTGGGGGAATTCCAGAGGTATCGGTGTAAAATCCTGTAAGCCCCAAAATGGCTTGACCTACAAGCCAGACGAGTGCCAGTATTACAAACCGAGGAGCCATATCCCGCGTACTGGTGTAGCCCGCATTTCGGATGGCCCGAAATACAAACCAGAACGTAAGCAACGTGGTAAAGATGAAGATAGAAGGGATATGAAGTGGCAGGGGTGGCATGGGAAAGTGTTCTGATGGTAAGCAATGCC
The DNA here is from genome assembly GCA_016788705.1 of Bacteroidetes Order II. bacterium. NCBI lineage: Bacteria > Pseudomonadati > Bacteroidota > unclassified Bacteroidota Order II. > Bacteroidota Order II. bacterium. Next base: position 45,077 of record JAEUSQ010000023.1, on the reverse strand, counting down.
TACCCGTTAAAGGCACATTGGAATGAAGGTTTTACGTAAAACGATTGCACGATAGGCATAATAAAAAAAAACGGTGGCGGTTGCAAACGAAGTGTCCATCTGGAATTAGGAATGTGGTATATGCCACGTATAGGTATAGGCTGGCGGAATATTCCGGAGGACTACCGGACTGCGCTTTGCATGTCCATATCGGTCATTCATGTATTGTCGAAACGCCATTGCTTGTGGTATCCGGGAAGCATGAAGGTATTGAAATGTTCTGAACACACTGCCCGGCGTCAGCAGGTGGGTCAGGTTTTCCAAGATGGCCGCCCGCACCGGTGCAGGCAAGGTGGCAAAGGGCAGGCCTGAAATAATATACTTAATGGGTCCTTCTGCATGTTCATTCGAGATATGAACGGCATTGACAGCATCTCCCGCTACAAAACGAAGATGTGGAAATCGTTTTTGTAACAATGTCACAAAGTGCGGATCGCGCTCAATGCCCAAATAACAGGTGGCCTGGGGAAGTCGGTCATTCAGGGCTTGTGTCAGAGACCCCGTGCCGGGGCCTAATTCCAATACCGTTTGGCCCGGTTTAATCTCCAAGCCTTCGACCATAGCACGGGCTAAAGCGGGAGAACTCGGCATCAATGCACCTACATGCAAAGGGTTTCGAAAGCCTGCTTTAACAAAATGAAAAATTTCACTCATGTTATCAAGAAAACGTACGGTGTGCCTAAAAACGGCCCAAGAAAGCAAGATACGAAATTTAGCACCAAGGCTCTTGCTTTTATTGTCTAAATTGCGTGTTTCGGCAAAGCAGGTACCACTAATAAAACCTGTTCACGCTCCACGATAACCGCGCCAGGAGCACCTTTCCTGGCTTTTCGGACAAACTTTCGCTCCGTATAAATGACGGGAGCCAAAGAGCTGTTTTTGGCTTGGCTAAAATAAGCCGCAATGGCTGCTGTCTGCTCTATTACACTTTTGGGTGGAACTTGGGTTTTGGAAGACCGTCTGAGCAATACATGTGATCCGGAAACGCCCCGTGCATGGAGCCATAAATCATGTTTTTGGGCATTTTTGAACGTCAGTAAATCGTTTTCGCGTGCATTCCGACCAACCCAAACCTCGTATCCGGCAATTTGAAAACGCCTAAATGGCTGTATTTCCTGTCCAAGGTGTTGATGTCCAATCAATTTGGTCAATACTTCTGCATATTGGACCTGAAAGTGCTCGACGGATTGGGCAGTTCTTAGTTGCGCCAATGTTTGTATCAATCCCAAAATGGTTTCCAAGAGGGCTTCTGTCTCCAGCCAACGTTCTTCGGCATAGAGGCGAGATTGTCGGGTTTTGCGTGCTTTATCATAATAGTGCTGGGCATTTTCTACCCCATTTTTTTTGGGGTCGAGTGGGACTACCTCCAAAGAACCGGGATCAAATAAGTCGGAAAGATGCACCTCCGTTTGGCCATTCGGAATGGGGGAGCCTTGTGCCATAAGCAGGTGGGCCCATTTTTCATACCGGTCTGCCCGACTGGGCTGCGTCAGTTCGTGTGCCATTTGTTGCGACCGGAAGCGTGTTTGTTCTGCCGCATTCTCTAAGGCTTTTTGCAGCGGATCATGCAGGCGCTGGAATGTGTGTTGGCCGAGGAATCTTCGCCAATATACCCGTACAGCGGCATCGGTTGTGGGGAAAGACTCCTCCCGAAAGGCTGACAAATGAGCAAGGGGGATCAGTGAAAACGCCACCAAACGCTCGCCCTCCCAGTAAAGACGGGGTTTTGGTCGAGACAGCTCTGTCAAAAGGGAGTGTGAGGTCTCAAAAAGTGCCTTCACTGAGGATGCATGGGGCCATGTACCTTCGAGCCGATATAATACTTCGGTTGAAAGGAGTTCGTTGAGGAAAGGTACGGTACGGCGCAACTGTTGTACCCACGTTTTGCTTCCAGAAGCTGCTTCCCAGCGCTTGGTAAAGGTTTCAAAGGACACGACTTCTTCAGCCGGACGCATGGCCGGAGGTGGTTGCCCGATCCACTTATGCGCCGCTTTGAAGGCATCTATAACGTGTCCATCCGCATCTAACAAAAAAACATTGGCCTGTGGTCCAAATAGCCGCATCTGGATTTGTAAGTGGTTGTCTAAGTGGATCAAAAGGAAGCGGTCACGGTCTGCTACCGTGATTTTGGTGATGCTCCGGCCAATGGCTGGCTCAAAACGGGTGAGGACATTTCGTTTGGCGCGGTTATATCCTTCAGTCATAAAAACCCCTGTTCTGCCTGTGTTGGCCTGGGCCCGAAGTGCGTAGTCCCCTTGTGGCGTACCTATTGCCAATACCAGTTCACCCTTGCTCTGCGAATAGACATCGCCCAAGACCGCATTATTAAATTGGTCTTGCCATTCTATGGCCAACGCTTTTAGGGTGAAATAATGTGCAATCATCGAAAAAAAGACGAACGTTATACGAAAGGCAGGTTGGTTTTTAGAAATTAACCATACCCACTATAATAAAAGCGGAAATTCAGACAGCAACACAATTTACCCATAAAACTTCATCTTCCCATGAAAATTGCCTTATGGATGATCGGGAAAACCGCCGAACGGTACTTGGAAGAAGGGATGGCCGTCTATGAAAAACGATTAGGGCACTATGTACCGTTCGAGGTTACGGTTCTGCCGGATGTAAAACAGGCAAAGAACCTAGGTGTGGCCCAACTGAAAGAAGCCGAATCAGTATTGGTATTGGATCGGCTAGATAAGCGCGATGTCTTGGTATTGTTGGACGAAAAAGGTAAAACGTTTGGTTCGGTGGCTTTTGCAAAATGGATGGAAGGGCAAATGAACCAGTCGGTACACCGTATGGTCATGTTGATTGGTGGGGCATATGGGTTCTCGGAAGACATTTATCGTCGGGCACAATTTCAAATTTCGCTCTCAGAAATGACGTTTTCTCATCAATTGGTTCGGTTGGTTTTTTTGGAGCAGTTATATCGTGCCATGACCATCCTCAAAGGCGAGCCGTATCACCACGTATAAACCAAATAAAAACATGAATATCAGCAAAATATTCTTGGTTGTTGGCGCATTATTGGCCGGCATCGCCGTTGCCGCAGGTGCTTTTGGTGCGCATGGCCTGAAGAACATGGTGACCCCAGAACGCCTACAGGTTTTCGAGATTGGGGTACGGTACCAGATGTATCATGCACTTGCGCTTTTGTTGTTGGGTTGGATGATGCGGTCTGTACAAGTGGACCTTACATTGGTGGGATGGCTTTTTATTGCTGGTATTGCCTTGTTCTCGGGAAGTTTGTATGTATTGGTTTTGGGTAACTTTCCGCGTTTGGGTATGGTGACTCCATTAGGTGGCGTGGCCATGATTGCCGGTTGGGTATTGTTGGCGTATAAACTCTGGCGTGGATAAGCGTTAAATCCGGTGGAGTTTGATAATCTTCACCGGACAATTCTTGGCGGCGAGTTCGTTTTCTTCCCACTCGTGGTCATCCACCACTACTGTGTAGAAGCCGCCATTGCGTTCCTCGCCCCCTACAAGGGTACATTTGCCGTCTTTGTGGGATACGCGCCAGCGATAGTCCGCCGCCTCTACACAGGCATTACAGCCGATGCACTTGGCGCGTTGATGAATAATGCGAATCATGCTTTGACGGGAGCCAATTTGTACAACCGATCCGAAGGTCGGATTTTGCCTTCTACCGGAAGCGTAAATACATCGCCTTTTTTGACCTTTTCTACGGGTTCGTTGTTGACTCTTAGCTCCGAGACGATGAACTGGAAGTAGCCACTGGTGGGGCCTGTAATAATCATTTCGTCGCCCACGGAAAGGCTACTGGATTCGCAGATAAATTCCGCAATTTGTATCTTGGGGAAGTAGTTAAGTCCTTTGGCCACAAAAACCTTTTGCTTGGCTGCTTTGGAGCCGGGTACATCCGACCACTCGCCCATTTTACGACCCAAATAATATCCATCCCAAAAACCACGGTTGTACACCGTAGCCAATGCTTCCATCCAGCCATCAATTTTCTCGCGGGTATAAGTACCGTCTAAATAAGCATTAATGGCCTCATTATAGGCTTTGGTGACGGTATAAACGTAGTCGGGTGCGCGGCCACGGCCTTCCAATTTGAGCACCCGAACGCCCGCGTCCAAAATTTTGTCTATAAAATCTATGGTACACAAATCTTGGGCAGACATAATGTATTCATTGTCCACCTCGAATTGCATGCCCTCTTCTTTATCGGTGACAATGTAGCTCCGGCGACAATTTTGAATACAGGCACCTCGATTGGCCGAGGCAAAATGGGAGTGCAGGCTGAGGTAACATTTTCCAGAAATGGCCATACACAGTGCACCATGCGCAAAAATTTCCAACTGCACCAATTCTCCCGAAGGTCCGGTAATATCGCGCCGTTTGATCTCGCGGCTGATGTCGGCCACTTGTTTGAGGCTCAATTCGCGCGCCAGCACCACCACATCCGCAAAGTTTGCATAAAACTCCACGGTGTCTATGTTTGAAACATTGGCCTGCGTAGAAATATGAATTTCCATCCCGATCTTCTTCGCGTAATTCATCACGGCATGGTCTGCGGCGATAATGGCCGTAATTCCACTGTCTTTGGCGGTTTGTACGATATTCCGCATGAGCGAAATATCATGGTCATAAAGAATCGTATTTAGGGTAAGATAGGTGCGGATCTCATGCTCTTGGCCAATCTGTGCAATCTGCTTTAGGTCCTCTAACGTAAAGTTATTGGACGACCGTGCCCGCATATTTAATTGTTCCACACCAAAGTAAACGGAATCGCAACCGCCTTTGATGGCAGCCCACAAGGCTTCGTAAGACCCCGCCGGGGCCATGAGTTCAATGCTTCGGTTCATGATGCTGGGGATGTATCGGGTGGACGCAGCGCTTGCGACAAGTTGCCGGGCGTTGTCTGTTGAAATTGGCCTCTTCAAACCGTGTAACGGCGCTTTTGTTTCCGAAACGCCAAGATCAGGGCGAAATCCTGAGACGATACCCGTCGGAATCGGTCCATAACTGTACCGACGTGCCAAATGCAGCCGTCAGATGTGTACTGGTAAGGACGTCGGTTAGAGTACCTGCGGCGATCACGTGTCCGGTCCCCAAAATGAGGGCATGGGTAAAAGAAGGGGTAATTTCCTCTATGTGATGGGTCACCAAAACCACGGCTGGTGCATCGGGTTGGTGGAGGAGTTTTTCTACAAAAGCCAGAAACCGAACCCGGGCCACGGGATCGAGACCTGCGCAAGGTTCGTCTAAAATCAAGAGTGCAGGTTGGGCCATACGGGCGCGGGCAATGAGTACCCGTTGGCGCTCACCCTGAGAAAGGAACCCCCACGCTTGGTTTTCAAGATGCAGAATTTCCGTTTGCGCCATCAAAAAACGGGCCTTTTCGATATCTATGGGCGTAGGATCTGTCCATAGGTTAAGTTGCGCATACTTCCCGCTCACCACAACGTCTAGTGCCATTTCGTTTTCTCTGATCCTCGGGATCAGCCCGGCACTCACCAATCCAATGTGTGTGCGTAGTGCCCGCCAATCGGTACGACCAAAAGTTTTCCCCAGCACCTCAATCTTTCCTGAAGTTGGTGGCATATATCCTGCCAATGCGTGCAGAAGGGAGGTTTTCCCAGCGCCATTAGGCCCTAAAATCACCCAATGGTCTCCAGATTCTACCCGCCAGTGAATGTTTTCCAGGATACGTTTCCGGCTGCGCGTAAGGAACATGTGCTCCACTTGGATAATGGGTGGGTTTGACAACGGCAAAGACATTAGGCATCCTTTTTGATTAATTCTTGGATAGATATTGGCTTTCCTGGAAAGATAGCCTCTTTTTAACCAAAGAAACCGAAGCGTGTTATGAAGACCACAAAAATCCATTTTGTCTTGCTGGTTGCCTTCTCTATGCTGGGAACGGGCCTCTGGACACAAGCCCAAAATTCAAGCCGGAAAACCCTACTAAAGCCCTCCAAGCCCAAAGAAATAACGTCTAGAGCCGCATTAAAGCGCTATCAATGGGTACTGGTTCAGCTATCCGATGCGCAAGGAAACGCAAGGGTATCGGGACAAAAAATCTTTCTCCAAGTTGATCCTTCACTAAAAAGTATAGGTGGGAATGGCGGTTGTAACGTCTTTGGTGGCGACCTCAAAGCCACAGCTCGTGTCCTAAAAATTGGCCCTTTGATGTCCACAAAAATGTACTGCGACGAAGCCAGTAGATTGGAAAATCGCTTCTTGGAAATATTGGACGGTGAAAAAACATATAAAATTTCCGGGCGAAAACTCACCATCCGGGGTCAAAAACCCAATACCGTATTGGTATTCATGGCTCGGCCACGACAAAAGAATTAATTTATGGCCGACCTCAATAAAAAGTTTTGAAAAGATGTACATTAAAGATGGTTGGAGGGAAATTCTATCCATCTTTTTTAGTTTAATCACACAGACGAAATGGCCGCCAAGCGATCTATGCCCCAAAAGTCCAAACATTCGACTCTCCCTAAAGGAGGACTAAGATGGACGCTTTTAGGGGTGGTTGTGTTGATAATTGCGTTTTATTTCATACAACAATGGATGAATACCTATTCACGCCCCAACTTTGATGGTGGCCGCGCTTTTACGCACGTGGTGAAGCAGGTGGCATTCGGACCCCGAATTGCTGGAACGTCTGGTCACGAAAAAGCATTAGCCTATTATAAACAAATACTTACGCCGCTTGCCGAGCAAGTAACACCCCAATCGTTCGAATGGCGCGACCGGAAAGACACAACCAACGTTTGGCGGGGGACAAACCTTGTCGCCTCGTTTAATCTAAAAGCCACCCGCCGTATTTTATTACTCGCCCATTGGGATACGCGGCCCTTCGCAGACCAAGACCCTGATCCCACCAAGAGAAACAAGCCCGTACCTGGGGCAAATGATGGGGCTTCGGGGGTGGCGGTGTTGCTAGAATTGGCACGTATCCTGCACGAAAATCCTTTGGAATTGGGCGTGGATATTTTGTTGACGGACATGGAGGATCTGGGTGATTATGACCATGATGAAAACCCTGATGGCCGCAATCCTTTTTCTATTGGCGCACAAAAATTTGTAGAGATGAATTCCGACTATACACCAGAATATGGCGTTTTATTAGACATGATTGGTGATAAAAATCTTCGGATTCCTTATGAAAAATTTTCTATTACCAACGCGCCGGATGTGATGGAAAAAGTGTATGCCGCCGCTGAAAGGGCTGGAGCAAGGGCTTTTGTGCGGGAAGATGGACAAGCGGTAACAGACGATCATATCCCCTTTTTAAGACGTGGAATTCCTGTGGTGGATTTGATAGACTTTGAGTATAAATATTGGCATACGATACAGGATACACCCGATAAATGTAGCCCTGAAAGCCTAAAACAGGTCGGTCAAACAATGGTGGAATTACTGTATCATCGTTAGTATTGATCTGTTGTAATTTATTAATAATTTTTAGTATGGGTTTGGTAAGTGGTATTTTTTAATAAAATATCTATTTTGTCATGAATTAAGTTATAGTAAAAATATATGCGACAATTTTTTTATAAGCTTCTCTCGGTATATGCAAAAAAATTTCATGCACTTAAAATTGTAGGTAAGCCTATAAAGGACAGTCGAAAATATTTGTTCTATGAAAAGAATCAGCACCTTACCTTCTGGTTTAATATGGAAGTAAATTATGAACCTAAAATAAAGGCAATCATAAAGTCTTACCTCTCCCCATCTGATCTTGTTTTTGATATTGGTGCCAACATTGGGCAATATGCCATGTCTTTCTCTGAATGGGTTCCAAAAGGCGCTGTCGTTGCATTGGAACCGGATTATAAAAATTTTGCATTTCTTCAGTTAAACGCCGCCCTAAATCATTGTGAAAATGTTACATGCCTCAATATTGGGATCGGAAGAGAAGATACATCCATGATCTTCTATCGGGATACGGAAACGGGTGGTAGGGCAGGTTCTTTTTTGAAAGAAATGGTGGGAGCGCATTATAAAGGCCATAAAATGGACGTTGCTGTGAAAAGTCTTGATTCAGTTATTCAGGATTATGGAATGCCTAACTTTGTTAAAATTGATGTTGAAGGTTTTGAATTAGAGGTGTTGAAAGGGTTAAGTTTTGTTTTAGATAGATGTATATTTATGATTGAAGTGAGGTCTGAAACAAAAAAAGAAGTTTTTGCTTATTTTGTTGAAAAAGGCTATGTTTGTTATTGGATTGATGAAGGCGAGGAATTAATAAAGAGTGTAAATGAAGTGCCGGATTTTGCAAATTTATTGTTCGTAAAGGCATAAAAAAGGCTTTCAGTTATGCCAGAAAGCCTTTGATGTAGCCAAGTAATGTTGTTCTTATTTGTCATTTGGACATAGTTTTTTCCAATCCGAAAAAGAGCCAATGAAATCTCTTACCTCTTGATCGTCCCGCAAATAGATCTGTATATCTGTTATTTTCCATTCCTGACCAGTTTTGACACCATCTACATATTTCCCTCCTTGAATCTCGAAAGCAATTTGCGAGGCCAGATTGTTTACAACCCCCATAAAATAAACACGGTTGCGGCTGGATCGGGTGCGATTTACATCCACGACCGGATTGGCGCAATATTGATTGCTAAATTTGTGTATCCCTTTAAAGGCCTTTTCGATCACACGTTGTAAGGTTTCCTCGCCATGTCCATTTAACAAAGTGGTGCTCCCCTCCTGATAATAATACGATCCCATCATTTTCCGTAAGAGCGCTTCAACCGATTCAGGGGTTCCTTCCCGAATCTGGCGATAGACAAAGGTTGCGGCTTCGTTGGCATCTTTGAAGGCTGGAATCGTGACTTGAGGCAGGATCGACATGCGTTCATTGATTTGTCGGTTGGCCTCTATCACGGCCAAGGTAGGCATTCTGCGAACTTCGTCGGCATTTAGCTCGCGAGAACTCAGGATTTTACGCTCACCAAAAGACGAGATCATTCTCTGCCACGGTTGGGTCATTTCGTCGCGGTAAAATCGTACTTCGTACAGTTGCTCTACGGTTTCTAATTTGGTGTTGGAAGCAATTTGCTCGGAGACCACTTTCATGTTGAATACGACACGCATGGGTGTTTCCCAATTAAACGTTGGAATCAATGTTGGACCTTCTTTCAAGGCCACAATTTTTCCATAATAATACCCGAAAAACTTGGCACGATCGGCATTGATCATGGCCATGATTTCGTCCTCTTTGGGGTCTGGTAAACCGTCGTATTTGGTTTGGCCTACGTAGAACTGCTTCCAAGCGTATTTTCCGGCGCCTGTATATTGGTAAATGGCAGTGCCATAAAGCATGACTTTCAAGCCTCCGTATTGGGTTGATTTCTTGAGGACTTCTGCACCACGTCGCCATTCCCAATTTCCGAAGGCATCGTTCCAAGAGCGGACACCTGTGCCCAACAGTTTAACAGAAAGAGTGTTGGCATCTGTAAGCTTTGCGCGAATCTCGGCATCGCTGGGCTGTGCTTGGGTGGATAAGGTAAGTATAAATAATAAGATAAGAAGATAGAAGTGTTTCATAGATGTTTGCGGTTATGATGTGGTTATACCGGGGTATTTCGCCCGATGTCACCCTCTTACGCCGAAGAAGACCGCAAAAGTGATCAGGGGAAGCCATTCTTTAGACGATTTTCGAACACGTCCAAGCCCAGGCCGTCTGTGGTTAAATACCAGACGCAATCAAAAGTTCAATGTCCCGATGAGGCATATTAAACATGGCTGCGAGGCTTTTTTTGGTGAGGTGGCTTCTATATACATAGGTACCATTACGCAAACTGGTGTTATACCATAGCGCATTGTTGATGCTGCCTTGTTCGCCGATATCGAGCAAGTAGGGTACCAATACGTTAGACAACGCGATGGAAGACGTACGTGCGACAGCAGAAGGGAGATTAGGAATGCAACAATGGATGACGCCGTGTTGGACAAAGGTGGGATGAGAAAAGGTGGTAGGACGACTCGTTTCAATACACCCTCCTTGGTCCATCATAAGGTCTATCACCACCGATCCCGGACGCATCTCGGCCACCATTTCTTCGGTGATGAGTACTGGAGAGCGTTGGCCGTGTTTCATTTTTGCACCAATCACCACATCGGCACTGCGTATGGCTCGGCGAAGATATTGAGGGGTTGCCATTGCTGTCGTCACGTTGCGGCTCAGGAAGTGCTCTATTTGTCTTAGGGGGCCGAGTTCGGTGTCTAAGACCATGACATTGGCTCCATATCCTAATGCCGTGCGAGCCGCCCACTCTCCGATGATGCCCGAACCCAGAATAACAACTGTCGCAGGGGGGATGCCGGAAATTCCGCCCAAGATTAGGCCGCGTCCGGCAGAAGTACTTTCAAGGAAACGGGTAGCCAATTGAATGGAGAGTGCCCCCGTTATTTCGTGCATCATCCGTACAATGGGAAAGGTGCCGTCCGGATCTCGGATAAACTCGAATCCAATAGCCGTTATGCGTTGTGTCATCAACTTCTGAATAAGTCCAGCGGTTGCACTTCCCAAGTGTAGGGCCGAGATCAAAATCTGGCGATCTTGTAACAGTGCCAATTCCTCTCCGGTGGGTGGGAACATTTTGGCAATTAATTCGGCCTGTGCGTAAAGGTCGGCGGCAGAATTGGCCAATTGCGCCCCCGCGAGGAGGTAGAGGTCGTCTCCAAAACGTGCGGCTTCCCCTGCGCCTTTTTCCACAAATACAGCATGGCCTGCATTGATGAGGGTTTCAACGCCTTCGGGGGTTACCGCTACCCTTCGTTCTTCGGCAACGGTTTCTTTTGGAATGCCAATTTTGAGCTGGTTTTCACCCCACTGCTTTTGGGCTGTTTTTTCAAGGGTCAAAACCCCCTGTTCTATTGTAAAACCATGAATGCTCGAAATTTCCATAGGACTTGACTATTAAGGGAAGGGGGAAGCCATAGGTGTGATAGCCCAGCGTGCCGCGAGAATGCTTGTTGCAACGGCCACATTAAGGGATTCTACCCCACTATTTCCGGCACCTGAAATATACACCATTTCATTGCAAATAGTACGGACCTCTGTGGCGAGCCCATGTGCTTCTGAACCAGCAATTAATACCGATGGCGTTTGGGGTTGCCATGCTTCTATGGGTGTTCCGGCAAGATCTGCCGCATAAAGCCGAAATCCTTGTCGCTTCAAAGGCGTAAGGGCTTCAATTAACGAAGGAACTTGGAACAGCTGAACATCCCAGAGACCGCCCATTGTGGCACGCACCACTTTCGGCTGGAAAAAGTCGGCGGTGGCCCCATCGGCTACGATGGCTTCAATACCAAACCAAGCCGCCGTTCGGATGAGTGTGCCCACGTTGCCCGGATCTTGAATTCCGTTTAAGGCTAGGATGCGGCGGTATTTGGGGAGGGTTTCCGGTAAGGTTTTAGGGATCTTTGCGACGGCCAAAACCCCTTGTGCCTGTACCACATCCGAGCATTTGGCAAAGTCGGAAGCATGAGCAATATACACCTCAACCGACTTTCTGCGGCAAGCGGTCAGCAGTTTGGGTGTTGGGGTTGTTCCTTCGGAGATGAGCAAGAAGGCCAACTCGTCCTTTTCGATTGCGAGCGCGGACTGCACAGAACGCATTCCTTCTACCACAAACAGGCCATCGCGTTTACGAAATTTCTTCTGCTGAAGCGCAATAATTTGCTTAATCAGGCTTTTGGAGGCAGGTGGGAAGATGGTCATCATAGCATATATAATGGAGCAAATAGGATCGTTCAGAAATCAGTAAAAAGCAAACGAAAAGCGTGCTATTTTCTGATCGGAAGTTTAAGTGTCATGGCTAATATATGAAAAGCGCTTCCGTTCTTGGAATGCGATTCCTCCTTTCCGATATTGTAATGTTTGGTGGTTTTTTAATGGTCTAAACAATATACACCAACTCAAACCCACCAACATTGACCCTTTAATCTGACCTAATACGCAAAAAAAATGTCTTTCGAGAAAAACGTCTATGCGGTCTCTTTGCAACACGAGATTGCGATGAAAGTGGAATCCGAAAACCCTTTCGAGGCCATGATGGCTCGCTTTAAAGTAGCTTCCGATATTCTAGAACTGGATTCCGGAATGTTTGAATTCCTCAGTACACCCGCACGGGTACACATCACCGCAGTCCCGGTTGTGATGGATTCTGGCGAATTGAAAGTGTTTGAGGGCATACGTGTCATTCATAGCGATACGATGGGACCTGGAAAGGGCGGTATCCGATTTGCCCCCGACGTTCATGTGGACGAGGTAAAAGCGTTGGCGGCTTGGATGACTTGGAAATGTGCCGTGGTCTCTGTTCCATTTGGTGGCGCTAAGGGGGGAGTGCGGTGCGATCCGTCCAAGATGAGTCCGGGCGAGCTGGAACGACTCACAAGGCGTTATACCGCCAATCTGATTGATGTATTCGGGCCAGACCGGGATATTCCAGCACCCGATATGAACACCAATGAACAAATTATGGCTTGGATCGTGGATACCTATTCCATGCATATGCGCCGTACCGAAACTGCCGTAGTAACGGGAAAACCCATTGTGTTGGGGGGGTCGCAAGGGCGTGTGGAGGCCACAGGGCGGGGAGTAATGACCTGCACCTTGGCAGGTATGGAAAAATTGGGCCTTCGACCGAATCAAGCCACGGTTGCCGTACAGGGATTTGGCAATGTGGGATCGGTAACAGCAAAATTGCTCCAAATGCAGGGATGCAAAATTGTAGCCGTAAGTGATGTTTCCGGAGGGTACTACAATGAAAATGGCTTAGACATCGAGGCGATGATTGCGTATTCCAAAAATAACCGCAATTCTTTGGCAGGTTATCCGGAAGCTACACCCATAGACAACGAAACCTTACTCACCTTGGATGTGGACGTTTTGGTACCCGCAGCCAAAGAAAACCAGATTACCGTTCCGATCGCCGAGAAGGTCAAAGCGAAAATCATTGTGGAAGGTGCAAACGGCCCCACCGTTGCCCATGCAGATAAAATCTTGCATGATAAAGGCATTATGGTGATCCCAGACATTCTGGCCAATGCTGGCGGGGTTACGGTTTCGTACTTCGAGTGGGTGCAGGATCGTCAAGGATACTTCTGGTCTAAGGAACGGGTAAACCGTCGTTTAGACCGAAAAATGGAAGAAGCATTCCATGATGTGTATCAGACGGCTGCTAAATACGATATCTCGCTCCGCATTGGTGCGTATGTGATGGCGATAGACAAGGTAGCACGGGCACTTCGCCTGAGAGGAATTTACGCCTAACGCAATGTTGCCTTATATAAAGGCCGCGATTCTCCGTCGTGGCCTTTTTTTATTGTTCAACTGGAAGCCCCGCATAGGCCATCACGCGCAAGGCATTCGTCGTTGGGCAGGGGCCAGGCCGGAGACGGTAATCAAAAGTCATTTTGCCGTCTGTAATTTCTTCGCGGAAGTGCAAATTCCGCAAATGCGTCAGTTCATCTTCCAACTTAATCAGGTCTAAGTCATGCGTAGAAATCAGCCCACCACCTGGCGTTTGGGCTAGGCCTTTTACATAACTTCGGCTTCCAGCTAAACGTTCACGGTTGTTGGTTCCACGGAAGATTTCGTCAATCAGATAAAAAAGAGGTTTGTTTTCCGTCTGTTGGGCCGCATCCAGCAAGATCTTTAGGCGCTTCACTTCCGCATAGAAGTAGGAAATCCCGTCATTCACCGAGTCCGAAACATTCAAACAGGTAAATAAGCGGAATCCACCGAGGCGCATTTGGCGGGCATTCACCGCTGTTCCGGCATAGGCCAATACCAAGTTAATCCCTATGGTTCGCAGGAAAGTACTTTTTCCCGACATATTGGAGCCTGTTATAAGCCCAATTTCTTGTGGATGTGCATGGGTGAAATTATTTGTAATGCGGTTTTGAGGTGGGATCATTGGATGCCCCAATTCTTGTGCCTCCAAAATAGGCTTTTCAGAATGGATTTCTGGAAAAACGACTCCCACATGGTCTTGTGCAAAGTTGGCCAACGCCGATAATCCTTCTACCTGTGCGTGGGCTTCTATCCAACGATGAAGCATCATACCCAACTTTGCTTTTTCGCGCTCCAGCAACCAAGTACATATATATTGCCACGGCACCAATGTATTCAGCAAGACAAATAAAAACTCATTTCGGGTATAAGAAATGGCGGTTGCTATGTGGCGTAGGGTTTTTAGGTGGAAAGAGGGCCGAGATGTTGTGTTTCTAAAAACATCCAATATTTCCAATAGTGGTGCTTGGGCAGGAACCCGAACAGTTTCTAAAAACAAAAAAGGATCGCTGATACGCTGTACGTATCGTTCTACGTCCAAAGCCGCATCAAAGGTGTTCTTAAGTTTTTGAAAATGAAGGATATAAATAAACCAATAGATAAAAACCCCTCCTATCCAAAATGCTGGCAACAGAACGAATAAGACAAGATTCAGGGCCGAAAGTCCCAACATCGGCAACAGTCCTTGCCATAATTTGGACAGATCCGTCACAGGTTGTAAGATTTTCTCGGAGTCCGGAAGCGGTTCTTTTTGGCTATGGAGGGCTAAAGTACCCACCAAGCGTAAGCGCTCACGAAAGTGGGAGCGTGTCGCTAAGTCTTTAATCCAACGCTGGTTACGCTGTGTTTGTTCAAGGTCTGGCACCTCGGTAAGCAAATGGTTTTGTAGCCATTCTAAGGATTTGGGCGCGGTAGTGGTATTGAGCAACGTGAGCAGCGAACGTGGGCCTACCAAATTCAGATCGTGTGCAAAGGGGTGATCTGTCGTTACCGGAAGAGGGTCGGTGGTCGGAATGTTTTTCCAATCCAGACGAATGCGTGCAAGGCGATCTTCTAAGAGGGTTGTGTGCATTCGTGAGCGCCGAATAGCGGCCTCTACCTGCTTGTGCCGACGCGCCAAAAGGCCAAATACTGCCGCTCCAGACAAACCCACCAAAACCCCCGCAGCGCTGTAATTATAGGCCCACAAGCCATATGCCAGCGCAACGGTTCCCAAAAAAACACCAATCCGCCATCCAGAAAGACGACGATGCCCCGCCAACCAACGATTTTGAATCCGCTTCTGACGTGCAATTCTATTTTCAAAAGAAAGCATAAATTCAATCATTCAGTTCTCATCCCTACCGACGACTACAAATGCTCCGGGCTACAACCCGCCCGACGGTTCGTAACGAGTTCATTCTTCCACCCGTCCCTGTAGGTGATTATAGTCTTTAAGTATGGTCTCCAAAAACGCTATGTGTTCCATAGATGATTGGTAGCCCAGTTTTTTCTCTACTTTTCTACGGGTTTTTAAAACCAAAAGAGGTGCATTATCCGCAAACTTATTTTCAGAAAGTTTTAAAACCTCTCGAATGATGCCTGCTTCCTGATCTGTCAGAAGTGCCGCATCCGGGAATACTGGTGAATAGATTGTTTCTACTTCTTCAAAAATGGTTTCAGCAAACGTAATGTCTTTTGGGACGCGGACAACCGTAGTGCCGGCGGCCATGTCGCCCATTCGTTGACCCTTGCGGTTAAATAGCATAGTCAAAAGCGTTAATGACCCTTGAGAAGCATAATTTTCCACAAAACCCAATAACCACCGTAGCAAAAAATTCCCCAATGTTGGTTCGCGGCCATCTAAGCGTACCACTTTGATTCGTACAATTTTTTTGCCAAATGTTTGCCCACCCAAAAAATACTCTGTAAGAAGGGGATACAATACGGGGGGCAGCAAAAATAGGATGATCATCCATCTGGGTGGATCCCCAATACCTCTAAACATGGCTGTAAAAATACCCAAAAGATAAATGATTTGAATAAGATAATCTATGATAAACGCCCCAATGCGTTCACCAACACTCGCGGCTTTGTAATGTATGGAAATGTTTTGGGTGGTGCGGATGTTTAAGTCACTCATCGAAAAACCTGTCTGTTTGCAAACCTGTCTGTGTACAAGTAGGTCTTCAAAATACGGAAATATCGTCGTCAAAAGGTACAAAAGAATGCGGTGAGAATTGATGCCTTTGGAACGCTGTTAAGAATAAAATCGGTAACTCTTGACCGAATCTCCCAGCATCCCCTGCACAATTGCTTTACTGATGGCAGAACCCGAAGCGAGGTCGAAGCGGGCAAACATAGGAGAGGAGTTGATTTCCAAAAAGCGTAGTTCACCCGATTCTGGATCGGTCTTGAAGTCGGCGGCAGCAAAGTCTAAGTGCATACATGCCATCAACTGGGTCAATTTTTCCACCAAATCCGCTGGTGGACCGGTTTGGATGACCTCTACATCTTGTTGTACGCGGTAGTCCAAAGACTCAGTTTTCATCCAGAATGCGGCCCAAACCCCCCGTATGCCATAAATACGTAATTCAGGTTGTACCAAGCGGGGTTGTATGGTCATAGGAATTTCGTGTATCAAGCGGTCTTGTAGGGCTTCGGATAAGAGGCGGGTTTGGTCGCCGCCGGGGATGGGTTTTGAAATATAGCCCACACCTTCTAACTTGTCGAGCAAGGCCGTTTGGTTGGTGGCCACAGAATAGGGCGGTTGTAGCCCTAATGCAGCCGCTTTTATCAGTACGGCCAATTTGTTGGTCCGTTGGTGATTCCGGTTAAACAGTACCACGTCCTCATGTGCCAATGCCCAGCCATAAAATAGTTCGTGCCACGCTTGCGCACGGCGTACAAGAGGTGCCTGCGATGCTCCAAATGAGGCAAAAACATCGAACCGATGGAAAAGTGCCGTCGGTCGGACTTCTTGGCCATCCAGAATGAGCCGATCGGCAGAGAGGTCCCAGATTACTTCTGGAATAGCTTCTTGACCTACCAAAATGGGTAAAAAAGGCACATCTGCCTCCTGTAGTACCTGATAAAGGGAGGCAATATTGGGATCCTTCGTCCCACCAAACAAACCTATCATTGCAAAAGCCAATAAAAAGGCCCACCGAATAGGTCGGTAGGCCCGGAATTTAAGACTCTTCTCCCACCATCATCGTGGTCGCTTTGGGAGGATCGCCCTCTTCACCAATCGCCAACGTAGTGGCCATCTCTTCTTCTCCCACCATCATCGTGGTAATCGGGAGACGACGGCCATACATTTTAGGCAAAGGACGTCTTGTTAAGGCTTTGCGTTCAGCGCCTCCAGTGCAAAGGGTCTGTTCGGTTGCTTGTAAGGCCAGAGGCACCAAGTCTGCAAGAATTGTTTTTCGCATGGTTTTGAAAATTAGAAAGGTGAAGGATATTGGATTTAAAGCATTACACGAGATCTATCAGGTACACCCATGTTCTTTTCAATGGAGACGATTCTTATTCCCAATGGCTTAACAGTGAAAGAAGGAAAATTTCACTGTTCCACGCTTTTCCATTGAATCTCAGTGTCCTCCGTCGCGGGCATCGGTTTTCCAAACCGCCACCACTTCGTCGCCCTCCACCGCAAAAAGTTGTGGCTGTGTGTGTACCACCACACAAGCATGATTGGGCAAAAGGCGCACACGGTCTCCCACGTTTAGGGTTGCGCCTCCAGCCACC
This sequence comes from Bacteroidetes Order II. bacterium, assembly GCA_016788705.1. Lineage (NCBI taxonomy): Bacteria > Pseudomonadati > Bacteroidota > unclassified Bacteroidota Order II. > Bacteroidota Order II. bacterium. The sequence continues at coordinate 27,520 of JAEUSQ010000023.1, read as the reverse complement.
TGCACCCACGCATGTTCCTCGGATAGAGACGTTATGCGGGTATGCGGCTGGGGCAACATTTTTTCGGGGTTGTAGAGGAGTTGCCCGTAGTCACCGGCACCAAACCGCATATCCGAGGTAAGAATTTTTTTTCCGGCGTCTAAGAATAACTTATCCTTGCCACGTCGCGAGCGTTGCCGTGAAACAACGGTTGTAAGCACGGTAAGGGCACAATCGGTGGTACGTACCGTGCCGAGTGATACCTGGGTTCCATCGTTGAAAACATAGTTTCCGGGACGAATTTCGGTGATGCGGAAGCCCTGACGTTGCTGTTGCTGGAAGTGCTTGACGGAAGGTGTAGAGCCAATGCTGATCTCTAAGGCGTCTGGGGTGACCAACCCTGCTTCGCCCATTCGCGTAGCAAAAGAAAGCATCATCCCCCGTTCTTCTCGGGCAACCCTCGCTAACGCCGCGTCTAAAGGTTCTGCCTCGTGTTCCGGCCCGTGATACGACTGTCCGGCATGACATAAAATACCGCTGAGCCGCAATCCGGGTAATTTATTGACCAAACGCACAAAATCGAGGCTATCGAGGCGGTTCCAAGGAATACCTGTCCGGCCGTAGTTCACATCTACCTCAATCAAAACTTCGGCTTGCGCCCCATGTGCAGCGTAAAAGTCCGATGCAGATTGCGCCCCTTCGGTTGTATCCACACAAAAAGAGATGCGTACCCCCTCTTGCATCAACCGAAGAATACGTGCATGTTTTTCGGTTCCTATAACCGGATAGGCAATCCGCAAATCGTTAAACCCGGCCTTTGCAAAAACTTCGGCCTCACCTACTTTGGCAATGGTTAGTCCCTTGGCTCCGGCAGCCACTTGCTTATGGGCGATAGCCACCGATTTATGGGTTTTGGTGTGCGGACGGAGCGAAACGCCTTGTATATCCGCTTTGGACTGCATCTGGGAAATATTGGATTCAAGCCGCCGGACATCAATCAGTAGGGCTGGGGTGGAAAGATCATGTATCTGCATGGAAAAAAGGGTTTAGGCCGTATGAAAAAGATTTATAAGGGAGCCATAACAGGTAGTAGGCAGAAAATACAGGAAAAGCAGCCAAAAAAAACGACTCCGAAAATTGAAGTCGTTTGTGGGCGATGACGGATTCGAACCGCCGACCCCCTGCTTGTAAGGCAGGTGCTCTGAACCGGCTGAGCTAATCGCCCAAAATAGAAAAGAAACAATGGAGCGGGAAACGGGACTCGAACCCGCGACCCTCAGCTTGGGAAGCTGATGCTCTACCACTGAGCTACTCCCGCTTCTTTGAGAGATACTGTTTTTAGTACGAACTGAAAACTACGCTGACTTTTTGTGAATGTCAAGACCTTGTGTTGATTTGTTGGAAAAAATTTGTATCTTCACAATTCTGTAAAGAAATCTAACATCATTCTACCAATTATTTAGACGACGATGAAGCGTACGTACCAACCGAGCCGCCGCAAGCGCGTAAATAAACATGGATTCCGCGCCCGGATGGCGAGCAAAAATGGCCGTAAATTGCTGGCCCGCCGCCGTGCACAAGGCCGTCACCGCCTGACGGTTTCTGATTCTATGAGCGGTAAGTAACCCCGTTTGGCGAGTTTGCTCCCAATCCTGTATTCTTTAGATAAGTATGAAGCCCCTTGGGCTGCCCCGCGATATTCGGTTAAAGCGTAAAAAGTGGATTCAGTCCCTTTACTCCCGTAACGAACAGGGAGGCTTAACCGTAGCTGCTGGCAGCATACGGATATTGTATCGGCTGGTCGCCCTTGAAACGGCGGACAGCCGACTTCCGTTTCAGGCGGGCTTCACAATGGCCCGTGGAATACGTAAGGCAATTGATCGGAACCACATTAAACGGCATTTGCGCGAGGCTTTTCGGCTAAACCGAAAGCTTTGGCCCTCCGAAATGCCCTCCGAAGGCTTCATGTTGGTGATGATGGTGTTGTACCGGGGGAGCCTTTCCGAGGCCGCAAAGCGCATCCCCACCGACATGCCTGTGGTGCTTAAACGGCTCCAGCGAGCCTTGAAGGATGTAATCCCGGTGAAGCAGGTGGACGTCTGCAACCCACCGAAGGACGATTGAGTATCTTTAATTTCATCCGATTTTTTTAACCCAAATACCTACATCGTGGATCGCAATACGATACTTGCGGTGGTGCTGAGCAGCGTGATCATGATTGTGTGGATGGTGTTTTTTATGCCGTCTCCACAACCACCTGCAAAAGAAGCCGCCAAACCCAAGCAGGAACAAGCCCAAACCATTGAACGTGATGAACCAGAACCAATGGCCAAGGCTGCAGATATTGACTCTGTTCTAACCGAAGTGCAAAGTGGTGTGGAGGAACTTGTAACCGTAGAATCTGATCTGTACAAAGCTACATTTTCGTCGAAAGGCGGCACCTTACGCTCCTTTGAACTAAAAAAGTTTACGAAGTGGAACCGTAAAACGCCCATTCAATTGGTTCATAAGGGGAAAGAGGGCGCCTTGGGCTTAGAGTTTTCTACCCCGTGGAACCGCTCGGTAGAGACCCGATCCTTGTTTTTCAAGCCTCAGAACCTGACCGGAAATAAACTGACGGTGGGCGATAAGTCCGAATTGGTGTACAGCTTACCCATCAAAGGGGGGGAACTGCGACAAATTTATACGTTCAAAAAAGGTTCGTATGAAGTGGGCTATCGCATTGAATCCACCAATCCTTCTGCCTACTCGACCGGTCAGGGATACGACTTGGTGTGGTATGGTGGGATTCCCTTTTCCGAACAGGGCGTATTTCAGGAAGCAGAAGGCGCAAGTGCCCATGCCCGTTGGGGGGGAGAATTGGTGATGTTTGATATTGGGGCTGGCAAAGAGCAAAACAAACTGATGACCGGACAAGTGGATTGGGTATCTGTGAAAAACCGATTCTTCACGAGTGTGATTATCCCGACCAAAACCCCAAAAGGTGCAGAATTAACGGGTCGTATGATTGGGGATAAAACCAATCCTAAATACTTCGAGGACTACACCGCCCGTTTCGAAATGCCTCCGTTGAAGGCAGAAAAAGCGGATTCTTATAAGTTGTATTTAGGTCCCATTGAGCGCGAAACTTTAGAACCATATAACCTTGATTTATATGGGATGATTGATTTTGGCAGCTTTTTGGGCGGGATGTTGCGGTTCATCTCGTTATACATTTTCTTGCCGGTCTTTGGTTTCCTACATACCTTTATCCCCAATTATGGTGTCATTATTCTGCTGTTTGCACTGCTTGTAAAGATTGTCTTGCATCCTTTAACGGCCAGTTCTATGAAGAGTATGGCCAAGATGAAAGCCATGCAGCCGAAAATGCAGGAAATACAGGAAAAGCACAAAGACAATCCGGCAAAGCAACAAGAAGCCATGATGAAACTCTACAAAGAGGCGGGGGCCAATCCTTTGGGTGGATGTTTGCCAATGCTGCTTCAAATGCCGATTCTCTTTGCGATGTATCGCTTTTTTCCGAATGCGATTGAACTTCGCCAGCAGGGCTTCTTGTGGGCGACAGACCTTTCGGCGCCGGATGTATTGCTGCACTTGCCTTTCGCCATTCCGATGTATGGCGATATCATTACCGGTTTTTCGCTCTTGATGACCATTTCGATGATTGTACAGATGAAGGTACAAGGGACTTCTACTCCCGATCAGCCAGGGATGCAGGTGTTTATGTACATCATGCCCGTTATGATGTTGGTCATCTTTAATGGACTTTCTTCTGGATTGAACCTCTATTATTTGGCTTTTAATATCTATTCGGTCATTCAACAGCGGTGGGTCAATACGCACTTGGAGAAAGCTGGATTGATTGAAGCGAAGCCAACAAAAGCGAAAACGCCCGCCCAAAAGAAATAAGCTTGGGGTACTAAATATTATGTTTTTCCGGAACACCCGTGTCTCGTAGAGGTACGGGTGTTTTATTGTCTCAGCAATCAAACGAATATGCAAGTGGTAAGAAGTGATACCATCGTAGCCATAGCAACGGCCCGTGGGCGAGCCGCCTTGTCCATTGTCCGTTTATCGGGGCCAGAAGCTGTGTCTATAGTCGCCGCGTGTTTTCGTGGGAAGTCTTTAGCGCAGGCGAAGGGCCATACCGCCTTTTTTGGCTATCTAACGGATATTCAAGGAAACGAAATAGACCAAGTGGTGGTGACGGTGTTCCGTGCGCCAAAGTCGGCAACGGGCGAAGACATTGTGGAAATCACGTGTCATGGCGGTGATTTTGCACCGCAACTCATTTTGCACCGTTTAGTGCAAGCAGGAGCCCGTTTGGCCGAGCCGGGAGAATTCACTCAGCGGGCTTTTCTGAATGGGAAAATGGATCTTGCGCAAGCGGAGGCTGTAGCAGACCTAATCCACGCATCGTCTTCGATGGCACATCGCGTATCGTTGAACCACCTTCAGGGGCGATACTCGGCACAGATCATGGCGCTTCGGGCCGAACTGATGGAATTGGTAGCCATGATTGAATTGGAGTTGGATTTTGCCGAAGAAGATGTGGCCTTTGCTGATCGAGATCGGTTGGCAGCGCTCTTAAAAAATGCACAAATTTTATTGGCTGGATTGTTGGATTCGTGGCGGGTAGGCGCCTTTCTAAGGGATGGCATTCGGGTGGTGATTGGTGGTCGGCCCAATGCTGGAAAGAGTACGCTCTTGAATGCGCTGATCGGACGTGATAGGGCCATTGTCAGCCCCATTGCCGGTACCACCCGCGATGAAATTGAAGTGGATGTGGAGGTGATGGGCTTTTTGTTCCGGTTCGTGGACACGGCGGGATTGCGGGAAACTCAAGACTTGATCGAGGCCGAGGGGGTACGGCGGGCCGAGTATTCCATCCGAACGGCCGATCTTTTGCTGTATGTGTTTGATGCGGTTATAGGATTGGACGAGGAAGAAGCGGCACTGCTAACAACATTAAAACAAGCCCAACCGCAGTTGCCAGTATTACGAGTGGCAAATAAAGCGGACTTGGCTCCTGAGAGGGGTTTGGGTGAGGCTGATTTTAGGCTCTCTGCGGCCCATTGGGATGATCCGGCGTTGGAAGAATTGCGGAAGAGGTTGGTGCAAACGGTCACCGTTGGTTTGGCTGATGCCGAAGCTTCGGCAGTGGTCACAAACCAACGGCATCGCCAGCATTTGGCAAAAGCATTGAGACATGTCGAAACGGCACAAGACCTCTTGTTAACAAAAATGGCCTCCGGAGATCGGCTGTCTTTAGACCTACGCTTGGCACTTCACGAATTAGGCGCGATCACTGGGGAAATTACCACCGAGGATATTTTGGGAGAGATTTTTTCTCGGTTTTGTATTGGAAAATAATGGGTTCTTCTGCCGTTTAGGAGGAACCTCTTTTGTGTGACGCCCTGTTAACTATTTCCCCAAGCTACAAACCGATCGTCATGATGTGGTGTTCATAAAATTTTGTGGTTGTACCAAACCAGTCCATTGTGGGTAAGGTCTAATCCTTGCAACCAGCAAATTCTACAAAAGGAATCTTTTTCTACAAATATTGATGTTGTGGTAAACTACCCATATTCTCTGGAGTGTATGATTCTTTAAACCAGAGGGATTATGTGTTATTGGCTTCTGTTATTGCTTTTTCTGTTATTGGGCAATGGAGTATTATTTGCTCAAGCGGTGTCGGATACGTGGTCGGTAGATAATGCAAAAACGATCAAAACTTGGACCAACGAGTTAGGAATGAAGTTCTCGCTGATTCCCAAAGGGACTTTTATTATGGGAAGTCCAGATTCAGATCCAGATGCCGATGCGAACGAAACGCCAGCACATGAAGTTGCCCTCACGAAAGATTATTACCTGAGCCAGCATGAGGTGACACAAGAACTTTTTCAGCGTTTTATCAGCGAAACGAATTATAAAACGAGTCGTGAACGCGGGAATCGTTCGGAGACTTGGCGCAATACCTTTACGGGTAGCCGAAACCCCGTGGTTTATGTTTCGTGGAACGATGCACAAGCATTTGTTACGTGGCTTAATAAGCGGGAACAAGTGAAATGGTATCGTTTGCCTACCGAAGCAGAGTGGGAATATGCGGCTCGTGCCAGAACCACAACCCGGTATTATTGGGGAGACGATCTGGTGGAAAACCGCGCAAATTGTGATGGTTGTGGGAGTAAGTGGGACAATCATTCTCCGGCTCCCGTTGGTAGTTTTCCACCCAATCCGTGGGGGTTATACGACATGCTGGGAAATGTGGAAGAATGGGTGCAAGACCGCTTAGAGGATGAGTTTTATGGCCGATCACCCAAAGAGGACCCGCTTAATGATCCTCCCGACGCACAAGCACCTTGGGTTTTACGTGGTGGATCTTGGCATTTCCCACCAGCCAAAATTCGGGCAGCAAATCGGGTACATTTTGTGATGTCACATCGTGGAGCGGTCGGTTTTCGGGTCGCACGTAGTGTAGAATAAAAGAATGTCTTGCTTCCTTAATTTCGGGGCGAAAGTGGGTCCTGGCCTATATAATTTCCGGGCGGATTGTAGTTACAAACCACCAATAAGGTGTTCCAGCCTCCCACTTGGCAGGTAGAAACGCCGCAGCCCAGTTGCGTGGAGGTCGCCCAAATGACTTGGGTATAATGCCCTACCTGGTCTGGGTAGCTGCTAAAATCTCGAAGCGGACCGGGGGTATAATGCTGTTTTTCATCTGCCCAAGCTTGTACGACTTGTTGGTAGTTGAACCCTGCTAAAGAACCCGTGCTTTGTTGCATAAATAAATTCTCGCCATAGCGTTGTTTCCAGGTTCCTTCGCGTGGACGGTGTTGCATTCGACAGCCATTCTGCGCCAACTGGTTGGCCCATTGTTGTGCAAAATCAGCAAGAGTGGTCTCCCAGCCTGCAATCGGGACTCCTTCGGCAATGCGTACCCGATTATGGGCGTCCAATAGGGCGGTTGCTTGTACAGGGGTGAGCTTGGAGCCGGTTTGATCCTCGATGCGGGTGATGGGCGAATGGGGGGTAGAGGGTATGACTACGATACGTGGAGGTTGGGTTTTCCCCAACGTAAATGTATCTGTTGCGCACATGTCTAACCCTTTGGCTTCGTAAAGGATCTTTCGGTCTGTTCCACGTGCTTGAACATCTATCTGACAATCTTCCCAATCGAAGAGGGTTACCATGAGTTTTTCGTTGGGCGCAAGACGTTGTACTCCGGATAAGATACTCTTGCCCCAATCCATTTCGTCCGATAGCCGGACATAAAGCCGGGAAATTGCCTTGCCCGTTCCATTAATTAACGTAAGGTTTGTTTCTGCCTGTGCCATAGCAGTGTTAGGACCACAAAGCATCCATACACACCATAGAGTAAAGAGCCGAAAAGAAATGTGTGTTGTCATGAAGAGGACTTGTTGAGAAGATGATGTCCTAAAGATACGATATGGGACAGCGTTTTGGGCCTTGGTGTCGTATTTTTTACCTTTGTGTGTCTCTTGTTGCGACGGAAAGCCGAAATCTTTGCGGATATTCAACAAACATTGACTTGAGAATGGCTGCGGGTTATGGATGGCTTTAAATTTGTTTGTAGTTTAACGATTTGCACCGACCTTCCTTATCCTTGCGACCGAACGCATGTTCACATTTTTAAATAATACAGTTCAGTACGCCATTATTGATATAGGCCGTTATTGCTTATTAATGTGGCAAGCCATAAAAGCTGTTACCGAAATCCGCACGTACTATCAAAATTTATTCACCCAGATGGTGAAAATTGGGATAGACTCCTTGCCCATCGTATTACTAACCGCTGCCTTTACAGGTGCGGTAACGACGGTCCAATCTGCCTATCAGTTGGTTTCTCCCTTTATTCCACGCAGTGTGATTGGGGGGGTGGTTTCTCCTTCCATTATCTTGGAACTGGGAGCTGTTTTACCTGCTTTGGTGCTGGCTGGACGTATTGGCGCGCGGATTGCTGCCGAGTTGGGAACGATGCGGGTGACCGAACAGGTGGATGCACTTGAAGCAATGGGGCTAAATTCGGTGGGATTTTTGGTGGTCCCACGGGTTTTGGCAGGGATTTCGATGTTTCCCCTGCTTTATATTGCGGCGGTTATCGTTGGGATTGGGGGGGCAATGATTGCTGGAGAAACGTCGGCAGATCTGCCCGCACAGGAGTTCCTGAAGGGAGCGAGACAATTCTTTAATGCCTTTGATCCGGTTTTTGGGATTATCAAAGCGTGTGTATTCGGCTTCCTGATAACTTCTATCTCGTGCTCGAAAGGCTATTACACCTCAGGTGGTGCAGAAGGTGTTGGTAACAGTACGACACAAGCTGCTGTTACCAGTTGTATTTTTGTACTGCTTTTTGATTATCTTCTCGCCGAGTTGTTGCTCTAACCTGCATAACCCCTATAACATGATAGTAGTTGAAAACCTCACCAAGCGATTCGACGGCAAGACGGTGTTGAACAATGTGTCGTTGGAGATACATGAAGGGGAGACATTTGCCATCATCGGGCGTTCCGGTTCTGGAAAGAGTGTCTTGATGAAGCATATTATTGGGTTGATGAAACCGGATGAAGGCCATGTGTGGATTGATGATGTGAACATCAACCAAGTTTCGTATAAAACGTTGCGTGGGGTCCGTCAAAAATTTGGGGTTCTTTTTCAGGGAGGTGCGCTATTTGACTCGATGAATGCCTTCGACAATGTGGCTTTTCCGTTGCGTATGTTTACGCGCATGAAAGAAAACGAAATCTATGATCGGGTAATGAACTGTCTCTCGGTTGTTTCCTTGCCAGAAGCCGGCAATAAACGTATCTCCGAACTTTCTGGTGGAATGCAAAAGCGGGTGGCGTGTGCCCGGGCCATTGCCCTAAACCCAAAGTATGTGTTCTACGACGAGCCGAACTCTGGCCTTGATCCACTGACCTCTGGAACCATCAATGACCTCATTGCCACGTTGTCTAAAAAAGAGCGCGTGACCGGGATCGTGGTGACACACGATATGCACTCCGTGCTGAAAATTGCAGATCGGGCAGCCTTTATTCACAAAGGCAACCTCCATTGGCTCGGTACGGTAGAAGACCTACACCGGAGTACCGATGCGGTCTTGCTGGAATTTGTGAAAGCAAGTGAATACAAAATTGGGTATTAATGAATCTTAATGCGCCCTTATTTGCTTGACAACTCAAGGGCGTTCTCCAAAAAACACCTTCTATGAAACACGCCAACGAACTGAAAGTAGGCTTAATGGTCATTGTTTTTTCGGTATTGGGCTTTATTGGCTTCCGGTTTATGCAAAATCTTCCAGCAGTGGGAGGAACGTATGAATTGGTCACCTCTTTTAAGGCTGCCGATGGCATCATTGTCTCTACGCCCGTTAAAATTCGCGGAATAGTGATCGGGAAAGTCTCGGCTTTGGAATTTAAGGATGATAAAAGTGAAGTCGTGGTGCGGATGCAAATAGACAAAGAGGTCACCATTCCGAAAGACTCGAAGGTGGTCTTGGAAGGGATAGATGGCGTCGGGGGCATTCGTTTAGAAGTTTTGCCGGGAAGTCCACAGGCAGAGATATTGAAGGATGGGGGATATGTGACGCCCATCCAAAAACCGGAAATGATCGCTAGCCTTGCAGGAAAAGCCAATGGGATCGTAAGTAAGTTGGATAGTGTGATGTTGGCTGCCAATTATCGGATGGACGATGTGGGGCGCATGATGAATGATCCGAATGGTGCGGTGAATACAACGGTGGGCAATGCCAATGAAATGATTCTGAGCCTAACCGCGACTATACAAGCCCTTAAGGGAATCGTTTCTGCACAACAAGTGGCCATAGAAAACATCATGCGCAATGCCGAAGTGGCGACTAGAAGCGCCAATTCGGCGGTGAATAATGTGAATAATTTGACGGCTGATGCCCGACGTTTTACCAATACCCAAACCGATTCACTGGCACGCGCCCTCCAAAACATGAACCGAGTCCTTGAAACCACAAAAGAAACGATTGCCGGATTACAAGTGACCACCCACAACCTAAACACCATAACAGGCCAAATTGCCACCGGAAACGGCTCTGTTGGTCGGTTGTTGAACGATCAGTCCCAACTGTATAACCGAATAGACTCGTTGACCATAAAGTTAAATGAAGTTATGTTTGACTTGAAAAAGAACCCGCGAAAATACCTCCGTGGTGTTGTTCGGGTCTTCTGACCTTGTATTCTATCCGTCCTTTTTGTATAATATTCAGGTTAAGGGTTGGGGTGTTGGATTGGTAACGTCGAACCGTCCAGCGCTCCAGCCTTTTCCTTTGTAGGTATTTTTTTATTCCCCGTCCTATCTCGCACAATCTTCAAGTAAACGGTGTTAAGTTTTTGCTTGCAAGCGCTTTCATAGATGGGTATCTTCTTTTATCCGGAAATAGACACTACGGAGTTCTTTGTCCTTCATCTTCATACACATCATGGAAGTTGCATTAAAGCCAGAAACAACGTCGGAGGTGAATCCTCGAAACAGTCTGTGGACCGCACACATGACGGCACAAACCCTATCAGACCTCTCGCATCGGGTGGTAAGACGGGTGCGGAATCACGAAACATTCATGGTTCACTCTCCGATCAATCAACAAGAACTGGGTCTCTTGCCTTTGTGTGGCATGGCAGATGTGGAAGAAGCGTTGCATCGGGCTAAATTGGCGCAACGTGCTTGGGAGACTGTTCCGGTGAAGGAGCGGGTGGCCGTCTTGAGTCGGTATCACGACCTTGTCCTCGCCCACAAAGAAGCCTTGTTGGATGTCATGCAATTGGAAACCGGAAAGGCGCGGATTCATGCCTTCGAGGAAATATTTGATGTGGCTCTAAATGCCCGATATTATGCAAATGTAGCGCCAGACTTGCTCGCGCCGTCTGCCCGCAATGGAGCTATTCCATTTATCACCGAGACGACCGAATACCATCATCCGGTGGGGGTGGTGGGTATTATTGCGCCGTGGAATTACCCGCTAACGCTTGCAATTTCGGATGCCCTGCCCGCCATTGTAGCCGGAAATGCGGTCATTCTGAAACCCGCCGAGCAAACTTCTTTTACGGCCCTTCTGGGATTAGAACTGCTCATAAAAGCAGGTTTGCCCACCGATGTGTTTCAGGTGGTAACTGGAACTGGCCCGGATATTGGTCCAGCCCTCATCGCCGGGTCTGACTTTTTGATGTTTACGGGCAGCACAGCCACGGGCCGAAAAGTGGCTGCCCAAGCGGGGGAATACTTGATCAAATGTTCGATGGAACTGGGGGGCAAAAATCCAATGGTGGTTTTGGAAGATGCCGATGTGGCCGCCGCCGCCGCTGGTGCCGTTAGGGGGAGTTTTGGGAATGCAGGCCAGTTGTGCATCTCTTTTGAGCGCATCTATGTGGCCCGTTCCATTTATAATGACTTCAAAAAAGCCTTTATTCAGAAAACGGAAGCCCTGCGCTTGGGTACTGATTTTAACCACGAAGTGGAAATGGGCTCGTTGATTTCGCAAATGCAATTAGACAAAGTACACGCCCACGTAAAAGATGCTGTCCACAAAGGGGCAACCGTGCTAACAGGTGGGAAGCCCCGCATAGATCTTGGACCCTATTTTTATGCGCCCACCATTTTGGAAGGCGTAACGCCAGAAATGCACCTGTTTCGTGAAGAGACCTTTGGTCCCGTCGTTGCATTATACCCATTTGATACCGAGCATGAAGCCGTTGATCTGGCAAATGACACTGTTTATGGCCTGAATGCGGCGGTTTGGTCGCGCAATACCAGCCGAGCCGTCACCATTGCCCGAAAAATAAAAGCCGGAACCGTAAACGTAAATGAAACTTATGGTGCAGCTTGGGCTTCGTTAGATGCCCCCATGGGCGGCATGAAACGGTCTGGCATTGGTCGGCGACACGGGGCCGAGGGGCTGCTAAAATATACCGAAAGTCAAACTGTGGCCGTCCAGCGCTTAACCCCGATTGCAAAGCCAGACTTTTTGAGCGGTAGCCAATTTGCGGATGTGATGACGATGGCAGCCAAGGTTTTTAAATGGTTGCCTGGCATTAAATAATTGATACACTCACCTTAAATCCATAGAACCATGCCTACCATCTTTCTCACCGGTTTCCCCGGTTTCCTCGGTTCGGCGTTGGTAGAGCGCCTATTAGACCGTTCCCCACAAGAAGTGTCCATCACTTGCCTGATTCAACCCCGCTGGCGGGGCTTGGCCGAGCAAAAAGCTTTTGGGTTAGAGCGACAAAAGGCCTCTCGGCTGGGGCGTATTCATCTGGTAGAAGGCGATATCACGCGCCCAGGATTGGGGTTGGGAGAAGCATATGCCCAACTACAACAGGAAACACAAGAGGTGTATCACCTTGCAGCGGTCTATGACTTGAGTGTTAAACGCGAATTTGCTTTTCGGGTGAATGTGGAAGGCTCCCGAAATGTGTTGGATTTTGCTGAGGGATGCGACGCCCTCACCCGTTTCCAATATGTGAGTACTTGCTACGTAAGTGGCCGATATGAGGGCGTATTCACCGAAAACGACCTCGAAAAAGGGCAAATCTTTAATAATTTTTATGAAGAGACCAAATATTTTGCCGAAGTAGAGGTGCAGCGTCGGATGAAAGCCGGTCTTCCGGTCTCTATCTATCGCCCCGGAATTGTTGTTGGAGACTCAAAGACGGGTCAAACGCAGAAATACGATGGCCCCTATGCCATTATGCGGTTCCTGATGAACCAACTTTCGGTCGCGGTAATGCCGGTCATCGGAGATACTAACCAATATACTGTCAACATCGTACCGCAAGACTTTGTCATTGAAGCCATTGCTTACTTGAGTGCCCAAAGTACTTCTCTGAACAAGGTATATCAACTGGCAAATCCAAATCCACCATCGGTTGCTGAACTAATTGACCTGTTTGCTGGGGCTACGAAGCGCTGGGTGCTACCGGTTTCTTTGCCGAAAGTCATTGCAAAGTCTGCCTTGGAATATGTGCCTTATGCCCAAGACTTGACAGGTATTACGACGGACGCGGTGGAATATTTTACCCACCCCACCACGTATTCCTGTGAAAACACGGTTCGGGATTTGAAGGAGACCAATATAGCCTGTCCACCGCTGGAAGCGTATGTTGGTACATTGGTGCAATACGTTCAAGCCCATCCGGATATTTCGGCGAAGGCAATGGTATGACGAGGTACCGTGATGTATTTATAAAAATGGGGCTTTGTGGCCCCTTTTTCTTACCTTCAAAGGACGGTATGCGGCAAAAAAAAACCTCCCGAAAGATCGAGAGGTATCCATAATAAAAGCGAGTTGCTTACGGAATCCGGATTACCTGACCTACTTTAATAAGGTCTGGATTCGAGATGTTGTTGAACTCAGCAATTTCTTTGTACTTTGCAGCACTGCCCAGATAGGTCTTGGCAATTTTACCGAGTGTGTCGCCGGAAACCACTTCGTGCGAGAGGCTTTCACCAGAAACTTTGATGTCTGCCTGAATATCGCCGGGGGCTTGGCCGCCGATGGCTTTTATTTTATCCCAAAGGGCGTCTTTTTGGCCTTGGGTCTTTACGGTTCCCCAAACCTTAAGCACGCCATTTGCTTCTTCAACTTTGCCATCGGTTGCTTGGAACGCTTGTCCTAAATCAAGAACCTCTTGGTATTTTGCTTGTACTGACATTTGTGTCCTCCCTTATAAAATAAGTGTGTGTTAGCAGTTAAAAATTGGAAAGATTCCAAACCAGAAGATATAAGATATTTTTCACTTTCTCAACACCTTAACAATTTGTTTAAGTCTTTTTTTTTCAAGAATCCATATGGGTGGGTTTGTTATGGAAATGGTGATGTAATGCCCCACACACTACTGTGGTGTAGGGTGTATTGGTTATTGGTTGGGGTGTTATTGGCGCAATGTAAGGGGGTGGCGCCTCGGTCCTACCTTTCGGGGAGTATTCCTTTTGACGAAGCCCTTTTATACGAGATCAACCAACTTCGCAGCAATCCCTCGGTATATGGTAGGAAACTTCAGGCTTGGCTGCCTTATTTTAAGGGAAATGTTTTGATGTTGGTAGGAAAACCCCGCCTTATGACGGTCGAAGGGGCCACGGCAGTCCGAGAAGCGGTGGGTGTTTTATTCGCCCAAAAGCCTTTGCCGCCTTTACGCCGCGCATTGGGTCTCACGAAAGCCACTATCCACCATGTACAAGACCAAGGGGCGTCGGGGGCTACGGGGCATCGGGGAAAGGATGGTAGCCATGTGTGGAATCGCGCAGAGCGGTTTGGGGTGTGGTCTGGCGAAATTGCTGAAAATATTGCATATGGACAGAACGATGCACAAGGCTTTTTGCTTCAATGGTTGGTGGACGATGGGGTAACAAACCGTAGTCACCGAGAAACATTGCTGGGGCCACACTGGCGCTATATGGGCGCTGCATCAGGCCCACACCCAGCCTATAATCAGATGGCGGTATTGGCCCTTGCAGTGCAATATGAGTCGTTTTAAGTATGAACGTTTTGTTAATCGGTATAATTTGTTCATGGGATGCTTGCGCAGTGTTGGCTGAATTTGGTATATTAAAGTCCTCATAAGAATGAATGGTCCGGTAGTTCAGTTGGTTAGAATACATGCCTGTCACGCATGGGGTCGCGAGTTCGAGTCTCGTCCGGACCGCCAACACCAAAAGTCAATCACAGATGTGGTTGACTTTTTCGATTTATATTAGGCCTGTGTGGTTACATTGGTTGTTATACACACAAAAAAACCGGAGGCCGCGTCGCAACCCCCGGTTTAGAATAGCCGGAAGACTTCTTAGGGCGCTTATTTCAGCAGCGTAACATTTTGGGTGGCTTTGAAGTTTGCTCCTGTAACGCGCACAATGTACATACCGCTTTGGAGGCCAGAGGCATCGAATTGTGCGCTGTGTGGCACATTGGCTTCAAGTGTTCCGTTAAAGAGGGTGCGTACTTTTTGACCCAAGGCATTAAATACTTCTGCTTTTACGGCCTGACGAGAAGCCACTGCAAAAGTGATGGTGGTTGCCGGATTGAAGGGGTTTGGGTAGGCGGGATACAAGACATATTGGCCGGGTACTTCCACATTGAGTTGTACCGAGGCCGTATAGCGGGCATCCCCGTTTTTGTCCACACTTTTTAGGCGGAAGCTGTGCTTGCCCACTTGTAGTCCTTCTACGGTATAGCTGTAGTTGCGCAGGTCAATGCTGTTGCCAGCAGCTTGTACCGTTCCCACTTTTTTCCACGCACTGCCATTGGCCGAGTGTTCTACATCAAAGTGGTCGCTGTTTAGCTCGCTTACCGTAACCCAGTTGAGAGTGGCTGCATTCTCCGTTGCCGTTCCGGTAAAAGATGCCAACGAAATAGGAAGTCCCGAAATGGTAAAACCGAAATTTGCTGTACTAAAATCACCAGCCCATTTTACAATTGAATCAGAGGTGCAATTGGCAGTAAATTCGTAGTATCCGTTTGTTGTTACCGTAACGGTCGCTTCGTATATATCATTATTAGGATTGTCCCCTGAATAAGTTGCAGGAACGGTTGTAGGCGTGGGCCAACTGCCACCAACCACAACCCCACCGCTCCAATGGACGTTACAGGTAATGCCGGCACCTTGCCCGGCGGGGTCGGTAACACCGCCTTTCCATACTTCTAACTTCAAGGTCACATTAAAACTTGATCCACCTGGAGCTGTTGTTGTAGAAGTAGAATGATTACCAATCCAACCGACTTGTGCAAAGACACCAACTGATGAAAGGCAAATCATGCACAAGGTTGTAACGAGTTTTTTCATGGTAGTATGTGTTTAGATTTATTAAGTAAATGCGGACTGGTTTATTTAAGCAACGAGACCGCACGGGTTTTTAGAACAGAGGTTCCGGCCATCTTTAGGTAATATACGCCACTTTGCAAGTCGTTGCCATGTAATTTTGCCTCTATTATTTGCCCGGCAAGCGCGGTTCCAGAATAGAGGGTTTTGAGGCGCTGACCCAAGGCATTGTAGAGCGCTACTTCGACGGGTTGTGTAATTGGCACTGAAAAGCGGGCAGTGGCTTCGGGGTTAAACGGGTTGGGATAGACCTCCAGCGCGGCAGTATTGGGTAGTTCATCGCGCTCGGTTGCGGTGGCGGTTCCGCTAAAGAGTGGGGTTTGGATGGTACCGGGCGCGATGGCGTATTGCCCTTGCTCGTTGCCATATACCACATAAAGTTGGAATTGTGCACCCGCGCCCGCGCCAAGTTTGCTGTATGGAATCGAGAACTCGAATCCCCCTGTTGCGGCACTCATGCTGGGGGCTTGTACGTATGCAAATGACATATCGGCATAGGTAACCGCCGTACCACCAAAGGCTACCTCACCCAGATAGACATCCAGATTACTTGGTGTGCCCGTATAATTGATATGACTTACATATCCTTTTAAATTGGCTGCATCAGCCGTCAGCCGCACGCCATGATCCGTCTCAATGGGATTGGTGATCGGGAACGCGTATTGACTAAAAGGGGAAAGACCATCGTTTCCGGCTGGAATTTCACCTGCTGCACCTGCCGGAATGCCCGTTTTGTCGCTGGTATTAATAAAGACCAAAACATCGTGGTAGTTGGCGGGGTTTACAGCGCCTTTCACAAAGACATACAAGGTTTGGTTTTGCGTACAAGCCTGTACTTCTTTTGCGCCCCAGTCTCCGAAAGCGCCATTGCTCCCGCTAAAAGAACCTTGTACCTTGTAGCAAGGGTCACCTCCCTGACCATCCACAACGGGTTGGGAAAAGACAAAAGCGGGCAAGAAAAAAATGAATGTAAATAACTTGTTCATGTATTAAGCAAATTCTTAAATGGTTACAAGATAAGAAAGCCGGAAGCCCCACATTTTCCCTTCCTTTTGGGCACTTCCGGCTTCTACGAAGGTTATTTCGTAAGGATTAAGGATTGTGCGCGTACCATACCGTCGGCTGTTACCAGACGTGCGATATAGGTTCCGGAGGGCAAATTGCTGGCATTTACCTGTATATTCTGGCGTTCTCCGGCAGAAACACTACCCTTATAAAGCGTTTGAACCCGTTGTCCGAGTGCATTAAACAGTTCAACACTTACGTTTTGTGTGGTGGCAAGTGCAAACGATAGGGTGGTGGTAGGATTAAAGGGGTTAGGATAGGCCGGATAAAGTAAGGCTTTTTCCTTCACCAATTGTGTATCTATGGCCTGTGGTGCCTCTTTTGCGGTGGCGATGCTGGTGGAGAATCCCGAAATTACGGAAATACCCCCAATGCTGTATTGCCCTGATCCATTGTTCACTTTTAATCCAAAAGATTTTGGCCCACGAGAATGGGGGCGTTTCGCTTTAAAGGTAAAGTCGGTTGACTCTGGCAACCAAGTGATGGATTGGGTCAAAAATTTCTGACCATTGCTTTGTTTGCGGATGACCAAGCGGAGGTCATCTCCGGCTTTTAGACGGCCATTGTTGTTGTCGTCGGTGGCATTTCCCAGCACCTCAATGAGCAAGTCGTGTACGCCGTCCCAACGCACGCTTTGACCGATACGTCCCAATCCGGCAATTCCTGAATTTCCTGAAGCATCTTTTGTCCCAAGGACGGCCACTTCGTCTCCTGCCTGTAAGGTGCTCCCACCCACTTCAAACTGCGCCAAGTCGGAGGCCCGAAGTACCACAAAGTGCAGTTTTCCGCCCTCGGTAGCTGTAACCGTAAAACTGGGTGCGGCTTCATTGTTGGGTAGTGGATAGCGTCCGGTTGGGGCATACCATGCGTAATTACGGGCATTAGCCTTTAGAAACGCACGTTTATCTCCAAAACTGGAGGTTTGTTCAAACATATAGGCATCGGAATAATCTTTTAGTTCCAAATTCGTCCAGGGGGTATCTGCCCAAATAGCGCCTTGCTTGTCTGCGCGGTCGTTCAAGGTAAACATCATTTCATCCCGCTTTAAAGCAAACATATTACCACCGTGGTTACTACTGTCGTAGTTTCCGGTATTAGGGAAGTAAGGATTAAGGGATGCTACGGGGGTTGCAAAACCCGTGGCCATGGTGCGGCGGAGGTTCATTAACCAATCAATCTCGTCTTTAAAGCCATACCACCAATAGTCTTTCCAGAAAACCATCGGACGGGGCGGAAGCGACATCAGAAAGGCGTACCCCATGTGCTTGTCGCGGAAAACAGGGTCGTGATCTGGTTGGGTAAAATATTGGAGACATGTATTGCCCGACCACGAGAAGCCTGGTCCAGAACAGTCGGGGTTATACCCTGGGTCTTGTGGGCCAGGGGCAGCTTTATAGCCGCCTCGGTCAAAATCGTGGTTCTCGATAAAGGTTACCACATTGTCGCCATGTACGCCATTAAAGTTGAGTCCGAGGGTATTGAGGTTCCACGTATTATATCCTCCCGACCCGTCGTTTAGGAGGGATTTTAGGCCAAAATACATGTTAAAGTCAAACATTGAGAGCTTGGCATTTTTGCCTTTGGAGCCATAAGCCCCATTAAAGGTATTTACCTCGTTCAGATAGTTCTTTAGTGCATCCTTGTCGCCATCGTAGAACTCGCCTACGGTAAAAGGTTGTTCGCCATTTTTGGTTTCTACCAAGAAAGGAGCCAAAAAACCGGGTTCGATGTGTTTTACGGCATCAATCCGCATTTCATCGAAGCCAATATCATTCATGAGCCAGCGGCCCCAGGTGATGAGGGAATCGGCAACTGTGCCAACATTATGTGGGCCAAAATACCAGCCACCAGGAGGGGGCGAAGTGTCTATGTTGGCAAAGTATCCGATGTCTTGGCCAAAAATGGGGTTGTGGTATGGGCCATTGACATCGCAATGCGGGAAGGTGGGGTTGAAGTGGTCGGGTCTTCCGGGGAAACGCCCACTGGCAGGGGTAAAAATAGTGAACTGGTCGCTATTTAGATGCGGATTACAGACGTGAGGCGTTTTAGGGGTCGGGTCTCCGCCAAAGCGGTGGTTCAACACCACATCCACCATCACCTTCAGGCCACTCCCTTTGACGGTAGAAATCATCGTCATTAGTTGGCCCTTGTTTCCGAACCGCGTCCGAAAGGCTCCCGAAATTTTATTGCCAAAATTCCCCAAGTCGTAGTAGTCGTTAATGCCATAGCCCATATCGGCAGTCCCCCCGGATCCCTTGGCGGGCGAGGGAATCCAGACCGTTTTAAATCCAGCAGAGGCAAGTTGGGGCGCTACCGTAGCGAGGGAATCCCACCAAACCCCGCCACTATTTTTTTTGGAGAGGTCGCCCGGATGGGTGTTCCAATAAAATCCCTGAAGGAGCACATCTTGAGCAAAGGATTGGAATGGGGAACTGAGGAGGAAGGCCAAAAGGAGTAGATTACGTCTCATCTATGTGAAAAACTAAATGTCAAGGAAAGTGTAAGCGCTTACAATTCTAATTTAATACATTATTTGGGTCATGGCAATCGAAGGAGTGAATATTTGTTTAAATTTTTAAAAAGATAAAATTAGGATTAGAAGTGATGGCTGTTGATCCAAGCGTGTACCAACAGCGTGGTATAAGAATCGTGTAATTATCGAAAATGAAACAAGGATAATTTTATGTTAGAATGCTTTGATGCTGTTCAGGTTGACCAAGAAAGTGGTATATTCATTTTGTTGCCTCAAACACATCTTGAAGGCGGCTGGAAAAGCCATTACCCTCCCTCTAAGGCTTTAGCACCTCAATACACCACCTTTTAGTACTGAAATTACATGAGCAAACTTATCTTAAATAGGTTTATGTGATTTTGTATATATACTAAATATTTTTAATTAAAACATTTGTCTGCTATGTTTTACAAAGTTGCTTTCCACGTCATTTGGTTGTTCGCCTTAATCTTTACCATATCCGGGTGCGACCAATACAACCTGTTTTCGGGTAAAATCACCGTAGAAGAAAAGGTTGAGCAAATTTTAAAAAGCGAAGATCCGCAAAAACTCTTGGCGGATGGAGTACAGTTGATTGCGGAAGGTACTCCTGCGGAGGCACAGAAAGTATTGGAAAAAGCACAGTCTTTGGCACCAGATAACGGGGAAATCCGTGTACAACACGCCAATGCCGTCTTGCTCGCGGCAGATATAGACGTTTTTGACTTACGCAATCTGGCCGATTATCTGAGTACGGGTGATCCGGGAGGTAGCTTTACTGGTGGATTGCCACTTTCGAAGTTACGTATCGCGGAGTTTTGTAGCGATAAGCCGGGGGGCGGCAAGACGCCCTTTGATTTGAATGGCTACCTGAGTAGTCAGAAGCTTTCCAAAGAGGACCTTTTTGGCGTTTTGGAGGTGATTCTCTCGCCCATATTTGTCAATATCAATCCACGTATGGCGCAGGCTTCATTGCTTGCGGCACTTAAGAGTAAAAAAGTAGCAAATATTGAACAAGCCCTTTTGCTGTATAGTTTGGTTGTGACGGTTCAGGAATTTAATAAGATGAAAAAATTCGCTGAACAAAATGGTGCTATCTGGTATAATTTCAGTACTAAAGCCAATGTTACGTACTTGGGGTATTGTACCAATGATGGCACAGGTCCCAATGCACAGGAGCGGTGTCAGAAGATTTTTGCCGAGACCCAAAAATCTATGAATAGTTTAGATATGGCTGTTTTTCTATTAGAAACCCGCTCTGTCCTATTAAATTCTACGACGTCCACTGAGCTTTCTGCCCTTGCAAGAGATGGTTATAATGCGCTGAATAAGGCTTTGCAATCGAATATTGCTTGTCAGCCATAGACATCTGGTCTTTACTGCGATGTACAGCCATCATGTACTGTTCCGGTTCCATAAAAGTCTCGTGATTTCCTCTACTCTATCCATTGCTATAAGTATGCTAAATGGATGTAAATCCTCTATACTCATGAAAAAAACATATTTGTTGGCCTTGTTTTGTTTGTTTGTGCCAACCAATGATCTATTTGCACAAAATTTTACCCAAAATACCCGTTCTTTTGTTGCATCGCCCGCCTATCTGGGGATGGGTGGGGCGGGGGTGGCCCTTCCTAAACGGGAGAGCGCCTTTTTCTATAATCCGGCTGGTGGTCGCGAAGCCTTAGGTAAAAAGGCGATGCGCTTTACCATTTTGGGATTAAAGGCCGGAACGGGTATTAATACGATAGACATAGCCGCCTTCTACAAAGACCGGATTGAGCCAGCCATTGACCAAGGAATCGAAACGCTTTCGGATCAAGAGCAAGAAGCACTTTATGACGATGCCTTGGATCTCTTCCGTCGAAATGGGGGCATCTATTCAGAATCCAACCTGTATTTGCCTGCCTTTGCAATCCGTTTAGGGGAAAAAGCGGCCTTAAATATGGGTATTTTCTCGGATGGTAAAGGGTTGGTTCAGGTTACAGATGGGGGGGCCGGAGTACCACAGGTTAACTTGCTTGTACAGGGGGACTTAATAGGGATTGGTGGAGCGAGTATAGACGTTTCGCCTGAATTTTCCGTAGGCGCCAATGCCAAATACACCTATCGTCAGGTGGTGGTTAAAGATAAATCGCTGGATGGTTTTACCAGCAATGAACCCATTTATGCGTTATCGGCAGGCGGGCTATCGGCAGATGTCGGCTTGTTATATCGTCCTAAGCGTATTCAGGGGCTTAGGGTTGGTGCTACGGTATATGATGTTGTTTCGGGCGACTTGTCTGACTTTAGCAGTGCGGATGCCAAATTGGTACAGGGAGACGAAGAGGCCGCAGAACTCAACCGCAATATAGCGCAAGCCACGCTCCGTCCTTCTGGCCTCTCTTACCGTTTAGGAATAGGATATGTCCGGAATTTTTCAAAGGTGTTGGGCGTTTCTACGGCCATAGATGTGGAAGGGTATCAGTCTCCAATGGTACAACAGTCGTTTGGATCGAAGCTGTATTTTGGGGCGGAAGTCCGGTTGCTGGGCTTTTTGCAAGTTCGGGGTGGCTTTGGGCAAGGATATGCGTCGTTTGGAGGCGGATTGGATCTGGGCGGTATGACCTTAGACTATGCTTATTATGGTATCGAAACAGGACGTCTTTCGGGCTTGGTGCCGCGTTATAGCCATTTGATTCAACTTGTGCTGGGTACTTGGTAACCCCTTGGAAAACGGATACTCTCTTTTACCAAACGTTATCGAAAAGGGCAAGGTTGCCCTTTTTGGCTTCTGCCCTTTTTGTTTGCAGGAAAAGTTTAATTAGGAATGCTTGGTCCACGCAAAGTTGAGGACGATGCCGTTTTAGGCTCAAGGATACATTTTTTAACCTGACCCCTGACTAAAAAATAAAGGATGACATGATAGACTTTCATGATAGTCCTATTTGGCAAAAATGCATCTTCAATTTTGGCCTTGGTCTTCATCGGCTGCCAGGTCGTGGTACATCCGATAGATGGTTTGCAGCATGTGTAGGTCGGCAGGAGACATTCGTTTGTTTCGGCGGGCAAAAACCGCCTCTGCCACACGCAAGGCTTTTTCAAGTTTATAAGGCATATACATCTCGGCAGGGCTACCCCAAGAAAACGAAGAGACGTAATTTCGCTGATACCCACCACCATACAGGTTGCAGCATGTACCAATCACGGTGCCTGTATTGAACATCGTGTTGATGCCACATTTGGTATGGTCGCCCATGATGGTTCCGAGAAATTGTTGTCCAGAAAGTTCATACCGCTGTAGGGCGATATTGTATAACCGGATGTTTCCGTAGTCGTTTTTTAGGTTAGATGTATTAGAATCTGCACCAATGTTACACCATTGTCCGATATAACTGTTACCAACATATCCGTCGTGTGCCTTGTTGGAATTTGCTTGGAACGTTGCGGCATGAACTTCGCCGCCAATTTTACAGCCCGGCCCTATTGCGGTGGTGTCTATCCGCGCTGTCATGTTAATTCTGGAGTGTTGTCCGACATAGCACGGGCCTTTAACGACTGCACCTTCGCACACCTCGGCTCCACGGTCTAAAAATATCGGTCCGGTATCTGCTGCAAGAATGGCTCCTGCATGTACTTTGGCCCCTTCGGCAACAAAGATATGGTCGGGCTCTACCAATATGGCTGCTGGGTGAATCTTGCCAAAATTACCCGCTTGCACAAACCCTCTTGTAATAAATTCAGGCAATTCTACCAATAGATGCCACAGCCGATTTAGGAAATGTACCCCTTCCACGGCTTCTAAAGGAGCGTCACGAAATGCCGAAGGCGTTAGGGCATTTTGGTCTAAAGCCACATCGGAGGGATTAGGCAACCAAGCGGCCACCACAAATCCATCCTGCATAAAAATCCGTTTGGGTTCTCCATGCTGGGCTGCTTTCCGGAGACGTTGGATCACCTCGGCTGGTAAGAACGAAATGCGTCCATTTAGAAATAACGTTCCCGCTAAAAGGGGTTCGTTTACGGGTACACCGGGATAGGAGTCGGTCATGGTACCCGCAAGGTAGGGTCGCACCTGAAGGGCAGGATGCAGGTCTGGAAATTGGCGGCGAAGGTATTGTGCCAACGTACTGCTTCCTAAGCGGATGTCATACACGGCACGGGTCTCGGATACGGGGCGAAGATGATCCGAAAAAGCATCTTCAAACAAACAAAGGTACATGATGGGATTGGGTAAAGTCTAATGTGAAGCGGCTGTAGGTGGGCGAATGCCATCCCGTCCGGTCCATTTTCCAGGCCATCCGGGCAGCAAAAACCCGAGCATAAAGGCTAAAATGGAGAAATAGAAGGTCATACGGTAGGCATCACTAAGCCCTTGCAGGTTTTCGGTACAGGCTTGTTTTCGGAGGTCACGCATTTTTTTACCCAATCCAGAGGCGAATGGGTTGGCAAAGGGGTCATCAAAGCTCCCCGCAGCAGGCATTTCGGTACAAACACCGCCTTTAAAGGTCTCATCCTGTTGTGCCGACGGTGAACCATGCATGAGTTGGTCTTGGATGTTCTTCACTTTAGGAGATACAGCACTAACAAGAATGGTGGCAAGAATTGCCACGGCAATGGCTTGTATGGCATTTCGGGAAGCATTGATAAGTGAAGATGCTCGCGAGACTTTTTCTAAGGGCGCAACCCCGAGTGCGGCAGTAAACGTTGCTTGTACGGTAAGACCAATACCAATCCCTCGTTCGGCCAAGAGCCACATGATGTGCTGAATGGTTGTATCAACCTGAATATGGGACAGATGCCAAGTATTAAGCATGATGATGCCATATCCGACGACAATCAGTGGACGGGGGCCTATGTAGTCATAAATGCGTCCAGAAATGGCGGTCACCAGGCCAGCAGTCAAGGCAAGCGGGAGCAGATAAATACCAGTATCCAATGCAGAGTACCCACGTAGGGCCTGTAAATAGATTGGCATCAAGAATTCTGCACCGAAGAGTGCAACTGTTGCGACGTAGCCGATAATGGTTGCTCGTAAGAAGATTGGATTTTTAAAGAGGCGCAAATCCAATAAAGGTTCTCGTGAAACTTTAAGTTCGATATAGGAAAGCGCTCCAAGCCCTGCAAAACCCAGTAAAAGCCACGTCAGTACCGTCGTGGAGGCCCAGCCTTTATCGGCAGCAATGGAAGCGGCATATAAAAGCGCACCAAAACCAATCGTCGAGGCAATAAGGCTGGGAATACTTAATTTGGGAGCATTTTCCTGTATGGTTTCTTTAAGCCATCGCGAGGCAATCACAACCCCCAGAATGCCAATCGGCACATTTAGGTAGAATATCCAGCGCCACAGGTCGTGCGTCACCAACCAACCGCCCACGATAGGGCCTAAAGCGGGGGCCATGGTTAGGGCAATACCAAACAGGCCAAGGGCCAAGCCTTGTTCGTGTGGTGGGAATGCGCGAAAGAGTTGCGCAGATCCTAATGGTAGGGCCAAGCCACCCCCAATGCCTTGTAAGGCGCGTGCGGCAATTAATAGAGGCAGTGAGTCGGATAACCCGCAGAGCAACGAACTGATGACAAACAAGGCGATGCCCCAAATGTAGATCCGCTTCATACCATAACGATCCCCCAAAAAACCAGCCAAGGGCGTACTAATTCCCATCGCCATGACATAAATGCTCAGCACCCATTGTGTGTCTTCCAGTGGGGCATTAAATTCATTACGCAAGGTAGGGAAAGCAACATTGACGACGGTTTGATCTAAGATAACCAGAAATAGGCCAAAAATCACCGACCAAAGTACCTTCCATTTGTATGCCAGTCCTTTATCGGGAGTGGAGGTATCGGTTGAAGCAAGCATTCGTATATTGTTTTGGTGAAGCCGTTAAGATACAAACGGAATAGGGGTTTATGTTTGAAGTTCAGTTCTGTTCGTTTTGCGGCTCGGAACAAACCAGAAAATGACTGGTGAATGTTTGGAAAATCCATTTATAACCAAGTACGTTTCCAGATGCGTCCCAAAATATTGTACGTCTATGATGCCTTGTGTGGATGGTGTTATGGGTTTTCGCCTGTAATGCAAGCCTTGTTTGTGGCTTATCAGGGCCGTGTGGATTTTGACGTTCTTTCCGGCGGTATGATTTTAGGCGATCGTGTGGGTACCATCAATGAAAAAGCACCTTTTATTAAAACCGCTTATCGGCAAGTGGAGGAGGTGACGGGGGTTTTGTTCGGCGAGGCATTTCTGAAGGACATGATGGGAGGTGGCGATATGCAACTAAACTCATTAAAACCAGGATTGGCCTTAACGACCCTTAAAGCCCTTGAGGCTTCTAAAATTGTCCCGTTTACACACGCGCTTCAACGGGCTGTTTATTTCGATGGCAGACATCCGGACAAGTGGGAAATGTATGTTTCCCTCGCAGAGACGATGGGTTTGATGGGAGATGAGTTTGTGAACCAAATGCAAGAAGAAACGGTATTACAACAAACACAGGCCGAATTTGAAACCGTAAAGAAGATGGGCATTTATGGGTTTCCTACCGTCGTATGGATTGATGGACCCAATGGGTATGTACTCGCCCGAGGATATACTCCCTTAAATTCCCTGAAAAAATCGGTAGAACAATTGTTGTTAGAATGTACCTAAAGATTTAAATATCAAATAGATGCTCACAGACATTAATGACTTAGACCTTTCGCGGCAATACACCTATGCCGATTATCTGAAGTGGGCTTTTCAGGAGCGGGTAGAATTGTTGCGGGGCTATGTGTACCGCATGTCACCCGCGCCCAACCGTATGCACCAAAGCATTTCCATGAATCTCTCTGGTATTTTTTACCAATACCTGAAAAATACAACATGCCGCGCTTATACCGCGCCGTTTGATGTACGGTTGGTGCTTCGGGCGGATTTTCGGCTGTCTAAGCGGATTCGGCGGCAGGCCGTGAGCGATCAGGAAGTGATGACCGTATTGCAGCCGGATTTATGTGTGATTTGCGATCCTGAGAAACTGGACGATCGGGGTTGTTTGGGGGCGCCGGATCTGGTGATTGAGATTTTGTCGCCAGGCAATACCCGTACCGAGATGAAGGAAAAGTTCTCAATTTATGAAGAAGTAGGTGTTCGGGAATACTGGGTGGTACAACCGGAATACCGTAATGTGCTGGTGTATGACCGCAACCGGCGGGGGGTTTTTGTGGCTCGGACGGTGTATTCTGAAGAGGATGTATTGGTTTCTTCTGCCTTTCCAAATTGGGAAATAGAACTAAAAGAGGTTTTTAGGTACACGTAAGGTTTTGAAATATATACCTAACATTCCACACCCCCTCCGATTCGGAAATAGTATTTTTTGCCTGTTCACTCATCAGGTTAATAATCTTATTTTTTTATGCATGATAATCTTTTTTAGGTAAAAAATCAAAAAATAATAATTTACTAATGATTTAAGTATCAGGCACCTAATTTGTTTAAAAACATGGTCGGAGGAAATTTTTTGAAACCACGCCTTTGTGAGTTCTAATCAATTTTATACCTAAACCTGAACCATTGATAATCATAGCTTTAACGGCCTCGCCCACCGTAAGGTGACGGTCGCGGGTATCTTGGATAATCGCCGAATCTATTACCTATGCCGAGTTCGTCTATCATGCTGGCCATCATTCCCAAGTGACCAAGATTTTTGCTGGTTATTGTCGTTTCCATAGGCCCAAAAAATGCTAAAATACAACTTTGGGGAATGTCAGATATATTACCAACTGCACTCAACGGTTTGGCGCTTGGCACAGTGGCGGGTTTCCCTGCCTGCCGGCAGACAGGGGAGCACACCCGTCCGTAACGCAGTGGAGGCGGGTCAACCAGTACTGAATCCGCCTGAGGCGGACACAAAACTCCAAGTTTGCACGCGATGCACTGAGCTTGCCGAAGTGTCAACCCGTCCACTCCCGCCTACAGCTTTGGGGAATGGCCTAAATTAAATAAAAATAAGTAAATAAAAAAAGATTGCGATGGTATCTAAAGGAGTTTTAGGTTGAATCAACAACTACCAAGATGCAGCAATCCTTCTCCGACAAAATACGTCAATTCGTTTTTGGCATCAAGTTCCCGCTTCGCTTTCCGGCATTAAAGACCTTTTCCGATATGTTGAGC
>JAEUSQ010000022.1 GCA_016788705.1 Bacteroidetes Order II. bacterium | reverse complement strand
GTTGCTGCCGGAGTGGGGCATCACATGCGGATTGATTCGGGTAGCTACTGGGCCTCTGGGACGTACCTTGTGGTCTTAACCGCACAACAAGGCAACCAAACCTTGGTACAAAGAAGCAAAATTGTGCTGCTGAAGTAGGGGATTTGGTCGTTAAGGATGTGTTAAAAATATTGTAAACCGCACTTTAGCAGCGCCTCTTCAGGAACCCATAATCCCGCTTATTGAGAGATAGGCGGGATTTTTGTTTACCCTCGCTTCATGGCTATGGCCAATCCAATCAGCACCACCGCCATGCCTATAAGGGAAAGCAGGCCGGGCGTTTCATCCCAAAGAAGGAAGGTCATTAACGAAGACAGAACAGGCTCTACCAAGATAACCAAAGTGACAAAGGCGGGCGGAATATAGCGAACCGCATAGTTCATTGCGCCATGACCTGCAATTTGGGGGCCAAGGGCCATCAATGCACAAATACCCAAAACCGTCCATGAAACCAAGAGATGGGCCTGTAGAAATAAAGAAAAGGTCAAAACCGTTATTGCAGAAATTAAATATACGGGAAAAACATATCCTAACCACGAAAGTCCCTTTTGGCGTACTACCCGTCCGGCCATCATGTAGCCACTAACCGTAACCATACCCAAAAGAGCCAAGCCATTCCCCCGCGCAGCATGAGGAAATTGTTGGTTGGTCATGTCTCCGAACGCCATCAACGCAGCACCCGTAAAGCCCAATAAAATGCCCAAAACCAACGATTTATGGAGCTGCTCGCCGAGTAGGAAAAACGATGCAATGGCGATGAAAAGCGGTGAGGTATTTACCAAAACGGTAGAACTGGCAACAGTGGTATAGTATAAGGAACTGATCCACGTAACAAAGTGGAGACCCAATAAAACACCGGAAAGCACAATCAAGCCTTTGTGTGATGCGGGCAATGCCTTGATTTCTGGCCAAACACGCGGCGAAAAGGGCAATAAAAAAAGGGCCGCCAGAACCGTCCGATACGTGGCGACCGTTAATCCGCTCGCTTCTCCCGAAATATACCGAATTAATACGGAACTACTTGCAACGCACAATACACCCAATGCCAAAATCGGATATAAATGCCTTGGTGGTTTCATCGCAAGCGATCCATTGACCGTACCAATGACTCGTCTTTGCGAATGGCACGTAGCGCCAAAAGTTGGAAAACAAACCCTACGAAGGCTCCGCCAATCCCCCAAAGAATGGCGGGATTTTGGGTAAATGCCATCCACTGTGCTTGCGGCGTCGTGATTAAATACACCACTTTTGCAAATCCGACGGATAGAAAAGCCACAATGGCGGCCATCCGAACGGTATTCATTTGCTGTTTACGATTTTGAAACTGAGCAATCCCCCAGATGGCCAAAATTATGGAAACCGCCGAGACAACCATACCACCCCAATAGAGTGGTTGTTTGGCCGTTAGCGGGAACTGAAGCGCAGGAATCAAAGCAAGTAATACAACGGAAAGTACCAAATAGACCGTTTGAATGCGTTGCCACATATTGGGAAAAAGATTAAAAGGGTGAGGGTAATAATAGCGTGATTATACTTGGGTACGCCAGCGTGGTTTTGCGATGTTTTTCGCTACTTTCTCGGCAACACGTTTCCCAAACTCATTCGTTGGGGTGGAGCCGCCCAAGTCTGCCGTGCGGAATTCTCCACGTCGGAAAATCTCGAAAAGGCTTTTGCGGAGGGCATCTGCAGCAAAGTGCTCGCCCAAGTGACGGAGCATCATCTCGGCAGAACGGATGAGTGCTGTAGGATTCGCTTTGTTTTGTCCGGCAATATCGGGTGCAGAACCATGAACGGACTCAAAAACGGCATACTCACTGCCAATATTTGCGCCGGGTACAATGCCCAAACCGCCCACTAATCCGGCTGCGAGGTCACTTAAAATATCGCCAAACAGGTTGGTGGTGACAATACAATCATAGCGTTCTGGATTGGTTACCATCTGCATGCACATATTATCCACAATCACTTCTTCAAAGCGGATTTGGGGGTATTCTTTTGCAATTTCGCGGCCCAACTCCAAAAACAATCCCGAAGTTTTTTTCAGGATGTTGGCTTTATGAACCAATGAAACTTTGCCGCGTTCGTTAAATTTGGCGTATTCAAAGGCATACCGAATGATCCGTTCGGATCCTTTTTTGGTAACCCTTGCGATGGCCTCGGCTACGCCCGTCTCGGCATCGTATTTTTC
This sequence comes from Bacteroidetes Order II. bacterium, assembly GCA_016788705.1. Taxonomy (NCBI): domain Bacteria; kingdom Pseudomonadati; phylum Bacteroidota; order unclassified Bacteroidota Order II.; species Bacteroidota Order II. bacterium. The sequence goes on along the minus strand of JAEUSQ010000022.1, from coordinate 40,637 downwards.
TTCTCCAATATACAGTCCTTCCGTATTCTCACGGAAAAGTACCATATCTACATGCTGAAAGGCGGTTTTGATGCCCGGTAAGCTATAACTGGGCCGGACGTTTGCATAGAGGTCTAAGGCTTGACGCAAAGATACGTTCACACTTTTAAAGCCACCGCCAACCGGAGTCGTAATGGGGCCTTTCAGGGCTACCTTATGCGCCTTGATGCTATTGATTACTTTTTCGGGCAAGGGCTCGCCCCCTGCTTCTATGGAACGCATACCCGCTTCTTCTTCTAATACCCAAGTAATGGGGACGCCAGTTGCGGCTAAAACGTCTAAAGCGGCTTCAGTGATTTCGGGACCAATACCATCACCGGGAATGAGGACTACTTTGTGTGCCATCAGGGATAAAAATAATAAATGAAATAAAAGCAGGGGAAGCGTTTTGCAATATAACCGCTTAGGCGAAGCGATTCTGGCAAATATCAGTGAAAGCGGTTAAAAGATAAAAAAGGCCCCGTAAAGGAGCCTTCAAACATAAAATTAAGGGAACGTCTATCGGTAGGATTGAGCAAAGTTTGAAGCTTTGTCCCAATTCCGCAAGGCTTCAGCCAGTGTCAGGTCTAATTTATGAAAAACTTGCACGGAGGCATCCAGGTCCCAAAGACGACGGGCAAGTAAAGCTTTGATACGCACCTCAACCACGTCTCGGTTCTCTAACTGTTCCTTTTTGGTAAAGGTCTTGCGTTTTTCATCAGCCGTATTTAGGGTAGCAGATTTATTGTTTTCAACAAACTTAAAGCCTTTTTTATCGGTAGCATAACCCCAGAATTCATTCAGCATGGCATCCGTAATCCGGAAGTTTTTGATGAAATCACTCTTCTTAGTGGTCCATTGGGTTCTAAATTCCGGATGCTGATTTAGCCAGTGGCCGGTGAAATCATCCTCTACGCTATTCCGAATGAGGGCAATTACAAGGGGCTTGGGCATACCCAGCGAGTCGGGCAGGATAATATCTGGCAAAATACCTCCACCCCCCAAAACGGTCCGTCCACTGGTGGTTTTGTATTTAAGGGAATCTGGCGCCTGAGCAATAAGGTCTTCTTTTTTCAAAACGCCTTTGTTCTTCCGTTCGATGTCTAATTTGGATTTATAATAGGCTTCTTGGTCTCCGTCGGCATAAGGGGTTTGAATGAGGCGTCCGGAAGGGGTGAAATACCGAGAAATGGTCATTTGCATAACGGATCCATCCAATAATTCAAACTGGCGTTGTACCAAGCCTTTCCCAAAGGTCCGCTCGCCCACCACAAGGGCGCGGTCGTGGTCTTGAAGCGCTCCGGCAACAATCTCGCTGGCAGAAGCCGATCCGGAATTGACCAAGACGATGACGGGCATTTTTTCAAAGCTACCTCGCGAAGTGGAGCGGTATTGCTCATTAAAGGATTGGATTCGGCTCTTGGTATAGACAATCATTTTATTCGCAGGGAGCAATTCATCCACAATACGAACGGCCATTTCCATGTATCCGCCACGGTTGTTGCGCAAATCCAGCACAAGGCGCTCCATTCCCAAACCACGTAATTGGTTCATGGCATCTGCCACTTCCTGGTAAGAGGTACGGGCGAAGCGCTCAAGGTTGATATACCCTGTTTTATCGTCTATCATGTGCTTGGCAGTAACCGTATAAAATGGAATGGTATCGCGGGTAATGTCAAAGGTTAAGGGCTTGTCCACGCCATTTCGACGGATTTTGAGTGTCACCTTAGTTCCTTTAGGACCTTTAAGGTGGGCTTGTACATCCTCATTTTTCCAGCCTTTGGTTTCCTTATCATCCACCATAATGATGAAGTCACCTGCCTTAAGGCCAGCTTTTTCGGAGGGACCATCCGATATTACTTGCTGCACCATCAAGGTTTCATCCACAAAGTCAAAGAAAATACCGATCCCCTCAAAGGAAGCATCAAATTCTTCGCGGACGCGCTTCATGCGTTTGGCATCAATATATACCGAGTGAGGGTCTAAGCCCTTCAGCATTCCTTCGATCGCATTTTCGGCAAGTTTACCCGAGTCCACATCATCCACATACTGCTGATTGATCAATGAAAATGCCTGATCTAATTTTTGCAGACTTTGGACTACATCGTCTCCGGAGAAGACTTTTTGAATGCCCATTCCAAAGAAAAAGCCTGCTATTAGGATACCGGCTCCGATGTAAGTAAATTTTTTGGTTAAGCGCATATGGATTTTCAGAGTGAAAAATGGTTATGGATATCGTTTCCGTGCCTGAGAACAAGCCGAAAAGGGTGTTTCAGTTTTAGACGCCCTTGTATCTGTAAAGTAACAGTCTTTACCGAAATGCGGTCCATTCTTTAGAGACCGATCGGTTAAAAAGCGTGATAGAGGCCGCATTCTGGAACCACTTGAGCATGGTGCGAGCATATCCAATAGCCCGATACCGTCGTGGGTCCTCATAAAGCGTCCACTGCCAAAGAAAACGGATGCCTGCTTTGTTTTGTTGCCTCGCATGTTGTGCAATCCGCTTAAATAAATCAAAATCTTCTCCAGCAACCAAGTCCGTTCTATAACCGCCCAGCAACCTAAATGTTCGGGCGGCAATGGCGTGACATTCACCACGCCCCATGCCCAGTCCGATCTTATTCAGACACCAGAAATAGGCATTACAACCGCCCAAGACCAAATGGTCTTTCCAGTTGGCTTCTTCCGGATGGACGGTCACCCGACAGGTTGCGGCCCCTTCCATGCCAGCAGCTTCAGTTAGTTCCCGCAAGAACGGTTCCATTCGTATAGGAAAACGGACATCGGCATTAAAAAAGATTAGGACATCGCCCTGTGCGACGGCTGCGCCAGCATTGCGGCCCTCCGAAATCGTTTGGGGGCGTACGTCGGTATGTTCAACCACTTTGTCGGCATATTTCCGCGCAATTTCGACGGTTCTGTCGGTTGATCCACCATCTGAAACGATGATTTCGAGGCCCAAACGTCGCCGGACTTCCGGTGTAAAAGATCTGAGTAAATTTTCTAAGATCTTTTCCTCATTTAGGGTAGGAATAATGATACTGGTTTGTGGCAAGACACGAAAGGTCGCCAAAACCTCTTCCAACGTCTCTGGTACGACGTGCAAGGTTTCGTACATCATTTTGGTAAAGATTGATGAACGGAATGGAGAAAAGACGTTATCTGGCTTGTCGTCCTTTCCCTATAGAACAAAATTGTTCAGGAATTACGGAAAAGAAAAGGACTTGTTCTGTGGTGCAGGGCAAGTTTTTCTTAATTTGTTCTGGTTCAAACAATTGGCTTAAGATTGTTTGGGCCAGTTAGTAATTCATTTGAGCAATGTTTAAACAAAGAAGATACACAATTTACCCAATAATTGTTGCTTCCTCACAAACTGTTTGTCATGACGAATAAACAAATTGCCAAGTCTTTACAGGAAGTGGCAGATCTGTTGGAACTTACGGGTGGTAATCCGTTTCGGGCGAGGGCTTTTGCGAATGCAGCCCGTGTTTTACAACGGTTGCCAGAGCAAATAAAGGATTTGGCGGCAGCGGGACAATTGACAGGGGTGCAGGGAATTGGTAGTGGACTCGGCAAAGACATTGAGGTGCTGTTGGATACCGGATCGTTGCCGCAACGGGAGGAATTGGTAGCGAAACTCCCTGCTGGTCTGCCTGAATTGCTTAACATTAAAGGGCTTGGTGTTAAAAAGGTGCGCAGTTTATGGCAATCATTGGGTATTACTTCGGTTGGCGAATTGGCCGTTGCGGCGCGGGAAAATCGGTTGTTACATGCAGAAGGCTTTGGTAAAAAAACGCAGGAACAACTCTTAGAAAGTATCGAACGCTTAGCGTCCTATCGTGCTCAACGGCGGTATGCTACGGTTTACCGGCAGTTGATGCCCTTGTTGCAAACGCTGAAACAACAAGTTAGCATCGAAGACTGTGTGGTGGTTGGGGCTTTTCGTCGGAAAATGCCCACCATCTCGGAGCTTACGGTGTTAATTCAAGCGCAATCGGAAGAGGTTATTGCTCCTGCATTTGAGGCCATTGGGGTTTCGGTGCAGCAAATAAATACAGGTGTTTGGCAGTTCAGTCTCGAAGATGGCTTTGGGGTGGAGGTGGTATGGGTTCCAGAGGTGGCTTTTGGTACCGAATGCCTCAGGAGAACAGGTCCGGAAAGTTTTGTGGAAGCAATTGCGCAAAAAATAGGTGGACTTCCAGAGGTGGCCGCCGAAACGGAGTTGTTCCAAAAGGCTGGATTGGCTTTTGTATCTCCGGAGTTGCGCGATTTGGCTTCTGCTATGTCTTGGGCTGAAACAAATACCTTACCCAAACTCATAGAAGTCAGCGACCTTAGAGGAACGTTGCATAACCACTCAACCTATAGCGATGGCGCGCACTCCTTGGTGGAAATGGCCGAAACTGCCCGGCACTTAGGCTTGGAATACTATGGGGCCTGTGACCATAGTCGGTCGTTGACGGTGGCCAATGGTATGAGCATAGAGCGGGTTTTAGAACAACAAGCCGAAATTGCTAGCCGAAATGCCGTGTATGCTGCAACGGGAACGAACTTCCGCATTTTTTCGGGAATCGAAAGCGATATTTTGAACGATGGTTCATTAGATTACCCCGACGAGGTATTGGCTTCGTTTGATTTGGTGGTGGCCAGTATTCATAATGGCTTTAATATGACCGAGGCCGTGGCCACACAGCGGTTGATTACGGCCATAGAAAATCCTTATACCACCATACTGGGTCATCCTACCGGACGTTTATTGTTGGCCAGAGAAGGTTATCCGGTACATCATCATAAAATAATTGATGCCTGTGCCGCCAATGGTGTGGCCCTCGAACTAAATGCAAATCCTTATCGCTTGGATTTGGACTGGACGTGGGTACCTTATGCCTTGGAAAAAGGGGTTTTTATTGCCATTAATCCAGATGCCCATGCGATGGAAGGGCTACAAGATGTGTTCTGGGGCGTTGAAGTAGCCCGAAAAGCCGGGCTGACAGTCGGTCTATGCCTGAACGCGATGGATCGGTTTGCTTTCGAACAATGGCTCCGCCTTAAAAATCAATAAAGATTTCCATTAATCTGACCAAACCAAGCTAACTGTGTTGTTTTATAGATTCAGAAATATTATTGCCCTATCGCTGCTTATTGCCATTGTAGGTCTCTTTATTCTGGGGATTACTTTTTGGTTTTCGTATGGATTTAGAACCGACTACAGCGCACAGGTGAAAATTACCAATTTACGGGGTAATGTCTCGGTTGAATGGCGAAAAGACCGTATTCCAGTTATCCGCGCCTCCTCCGAAAACGATGGATTGGCGGGCCTTGGCTATAGCCATGCGTTGCGTCATGCGTTGCCAATGTCGGTTTGGCGGCAAGTGGCTCTTGGTGAACTAGGACAGTGGTTTCAGGGCGATTCTACTGCCATCATAGATCGTGTTTCCAAAACCTTGGGCATCGGAAAGTTGGCTTATGCAGCTTACCGACAATTAAAACCAGAAGAGAAGAACCGTTTGATTGCTTATTCAAATGGTGTCAATGCGGTTTTAGAACATCCAAACGAACAGGTTAATGACGATTTGTTGCTTTCTGGACTTAAGCCTAAGCGCTGGGAGCCGTGGCACAGTTTGGCCGTAGAACACTTGTTGGCTTGGATTGGCGCGGAGCCTTATAAAAAAACGCTTGCAGATACGTTGCAGCCCGCTTTTGAAAAGTTTATGGCAGAGCAGAGGGTTTTGAAGCAATTTCTGCGGTTACATGGTTTCGAGCATGGTTTGGCTTGGGTATCCCGTCAGAGCCGAGATACCTATTTTTTCCACCGTCATGTTTATGGGGCGAGTGCATGGCCTTTGGTACAAGAGGCAATTATAGACTGGGGTATTGGGCAAAACCAAGTGGTGAGTGTGCCTGGAACCTTGTTATTTCCTTCTGGACGAAATGAACGATTGTCTTGGTTTTTTCTTCTGACTAGTCCTTTTTCAGCAGAGCGCCTGCCCGCCGGAGCCGATAGCCTCGTTGTTCCCGAAAATCGGGTGATTAAAGATATGGAAGGCAACGAATCTTTGGTCACCACCCGGAGCAATGGGAATTCCTTCTTTTTGCCTGAGTCCTTTAAAAAGAAATACAAAAAAATGGTTCAGGATACCCTGCTGGTTGAGCGAGATACCACCGTTGGCTTTGTTTGGAAACTGAATTGGCCTGGTTTCCGCCCGTTAAGTGATCAAAGTATTTTTAGAAACTTGTTAGTGGGCGATACAACCGGGGTGAATTTCCATTTATTCAAGGGAAATGGTCTTTTATTAACCCAAGACGGGCGATGGTCGGTACGTGGGAAGCCATTGGTTCGAGAAGAATTGCCCAATGGCTTGTTAATTTCAGACACCCCTTGGGCCAGTCACTCCGCGACGCGCCTTCGTCAAGTCCTCTCCAGCGGCCTATTGCCTCAGCAATTCTTAGGAAAATTTGAAGATACCTACAGCCCATTTGTTCGTCCGGCAGTCAAGGGCCTATTGGGCATGATGGAAAAACGGAAAGACCTGACCTATGCAGCAAAGGACGCCCTTACGTATCTCCGTAACTGGAAGTTTGATTTTAGCAACGAAAGCATTGCAGCATCTGTTTTTGATGCTTGGATGGCTGAATACTATAAAGGGTGGTCCTATATCCCTAAACCGGACTCGACCATGTTTGCTGGGGCAGATTCGGCGAAGACGGCAGAAAATAGCCTAAAGCTCAAAAAAACCTTGATTAAAGTAGTGAGCCGTTTTAAAGACAAGGAAAGCTCACCGCGAGACTTTAGCTCCTTCCAATGGGGGCTTACCCAAGCAGGTGAAGTTTATTATCCAATCTGGTCGGCTCAATTTATTCCTTTGTATAGACATAATCTCGCACAAACCCGTTTTTCACCAGTCCGTGTGGCACATTCTGGCCATCCGACCACCCTGCAATGGCGTGCAACCCGTATGCTGACCGATTTGCCGTCTCCTTCGGTCTGGGAAGGTTGGTTTGCTAACCGTAGTTCAGAATCATGGATGATCCAACGGGCCAACTTGATTCATGAAGAAATGCTCTCGCGGTATAGCATCCCTGATCGCCAGCAATACATCGAGTTGGATGCGAGCGGAGATGTGGAAGTGATTGGTAAAACCCAATTGGTACCAGCAGAATAAATATATAAAGACCATGCAACATGTCTATTTTGGTATTGATGCAGGCGGAACCAAAACCGTTCTTTGGGGAGCAACGCCAGATAAAAAGCGCGACTTTACCATCTCGGATGCCGGAATTAATCTATATCGGATTCCCAAGGAACGAGCGAAGGAAATTCTTATTTCGTTGGTTACCCGTGCAATAGAAGCCTTCCCCGATCTTCGGGTTGGGGGAATTTGTGCCGGAGCAGCCGGAGCAGGGACTTCGGATATGCCCAATGCCCTCACTCCGGTTCTGGAACGAGAGGTTTCGGAAGCACTCGGCCTGCCGTTTCGATTGTTAAACGATGCCAATATTGCCCTCGAAGGGGCTTTGGAGGGCGAAAGTGGCCTGCTGACTATTGTGGGTACGGGCTCAAATGTGCTCGGGAAAACACATGAAGGCCGTTTGGTAAATACTGGCGCATGGGGCTATCTTATCGGAGACGAAGGGAGTGGCATGGCCATCGGGTTGGCGGGCCTTAAGGCAGTGGCACATGCTATCGATGAACAAGAACATCCGTTGTTGCGGCAGTTGTTTGCAGAACGGCTTCAAATGTCTAACCGTGCGACATTGCTGGATTATGTCTATCGCAGCCAGCGCCCGATTCAGCATATTGCTCCATTGGTGCTTGAGGCTGCCGAAATGGGAGATGCACCTTCGGTGGAAATTATTCACGAACAAGCCCAGGGCATTATTGCCCATATTTGCCGACTGGCACACCGCTACGATACACACTTAAAGCATCAGGTCTCATTTATCGGAGGACTATATAACAACGAGTTCTATCGTAATCAGTTGCATGAAATTATAGCCGAAAAACTCGCCTCTTGGTCCATTGTCCCTGCTAAATATACCCCAGTTGAAGGGGCTTGGCATATCGCTATGAAAGAGTTTGAATAGAATAGAAAAATAAGCGGCTTGTTATTGTCTGATGTTGTGCTGTATAAATTATATGTAAATATTATTTATAATGTAATTATAAGCTTTTTGTGTATAAAGGTACTAATTTTGATGGGTATTAGAATAGAAAAAAAGCCAATGTCATCAGCCGTAAAGACTTCGTGATATGGGTGCAGAAGGCGTTTTCATTCGCCCATAAGGGCAAAATCGGAGTAGTCAGCGAATAGCCATCTCTTGTTCAGCATCCTACCATCATTTCTGATAATAGCTTTGTTTGGATTTTGTATCTTAATAAAATTGCCCCAATCTAAAAACGACTCAAAATGGCTGAGAAGAAGAAGTGGAACGATAAAGATGCCACGCCGCTGATGCGGCAATATTGGAAAATTAAAGAACGGAATCCCAATGCGATCTTGTTATACCGGATGGGTGATTTCTACGAAACATTTGATGAAGATGCACGAATTGCCAGTGGCGTTCTGGGAATTACCCTCACCAAAAGGGCCAATGGCAAAGCATCGGAAATAGATTTAGCAGGATTTCCGTATAAAGCATTAGATCAATATTTACCTAAATTGGTGGCTGCAGGCCATCGTGTCGCTATTTGCGAACAATTGGAAGACCCTAAATTGGCGAAGGTAGTGGTAAAACGCGACGTTACCGAAGTGGTGACACCAGGTGTAGCGTTCAGCGATCGGCTCCTTGATCCCAAAAGATCCCATTATTTGGCGGCAGTACATTGGGGGCAAGATCGGGCGACACGGGGCTGGGTGGGTTTCTCGTTTGTGGATGCCACAACGGGCGAATTTGCCACTTCCGAGGTGCCGGAATCGCAGTTGCAGGAGTTGTTACAAACGATTGCTCCCGCCGAATTGCTCTATGATAAACGTGCCAAGGCGCTCTTGCAAACGTTGCCCAAATGGTCGTTTACAGCCACGCCAATGGAGGACTGGGCATTTGGGGGTGATTTTGCTAATGAGGTATTGCTTCGGCATTTTAAGACACACTCGCTGAAAGGTTTTGGTATCGAAAACATGCCATTGGGGGTGATTGCCGCTGGGGTGGTGTTACATTACTTGAGCGAAACGCAAAAAGGGAAACTACCACATATTCGCCGATTAATCCGCTTTTCCAATGAAGACTATATTTCATTAGACCCGCAAACCAAACGAAACCTTGAGTTGGTTGCTTCGATGCAAGACGGGGGACGCGATGGCTCGCTGATTCAGATATTAGACCATACCCAAACCCCGCCAGGAGGCCGACTGTTGCGGAAATGGTTGGTTCGTCCGCTACGGAATATCGAGAACATTCGTAAAAGGCTGGATGCCGTAGGAGAATTGGTCGAGAATCATGCCTTGCGACAACAAATCCGAGAAGAATTGGCACAAGTTGGGGATTTGGAGCGGATTATTGCTAAAATCAGCACAGCACGGGCCACGCCACGGGAGTTGGTGTACCTCAAGTTGACCTTGCGGCAAATTCCACCGCTCAAGACCCTTTTAAGAACAGCCAAAACGGCTTCTTTACGTAGCCTCGGAGACCATCTGCTATTGTGTGCCGAGGTCGTAGATCGCTTAGACGATGCACTGATTGAAGATGCACCAGCGTCTATCACCGAGGGCGGGATGTTCCGAACAGGTTTTCATGCCGGACTGGATGAATTGCGGATGATTGCCAGTTCGGGCAAAGATTGGCTTGCCGAGATGCGACAAAAAGAAATTGAAAGAACTGGAATCCCTTCACTTAAAGTCAGCTTTAACAATGTCTTCGGCTATTATATCGAAATCACCAATGCGCATAAGGATAAAGTTCCAGCAGACTACATCCGTAAACAAACCCTTGTTAATGCTGAACGGTATATCACCCCGGCACTGAAAGAGTATGAGGAAAAAATCCTGACGGCCGAGGAAAAAATCAGTGGTTTGGAGCAATCACTTTTTAATGAATTGCGTCTGGCGATTGCCGAGGAAACTGAATCTATCCAGAAAAATGCCCAATTATTGGCGATATTGGATTGTTTTGCCTCGCTGGCTGAAGTGGCTTCGCGGTATGGATACACCAGGCCAGAGGTGCATGACGGAGATGAATTAGACATTGTGGAGGGCCGGCATCCGGTTGTGGAACGAACCTTGCCTCCGGGTGAACCGTTCATCCCAAACTCCGTTCGTTTGTCGCGTGGGGAAGCACAAATGCTCATGATAACAGGGCCTAACATGGCGGGTAAAAGTGTGATTCTTCGACAAACTGCCCTTATCGTTTTGCTTGCACAGGTGGGTAGTTTTGTCCCGGCCAGCCATGCATCGGTTGGGGTTGTGGATAAAATATTTACCCGCGTCGGGGCCTCCGATAACCTCGCTGCAGGCGAGAGTACTTTCTTGGTGGAGATGAATGAAACAGCCAATATTTTGAATAATGCTTCTCCTAAGTCTCTAATTTTATTGGATGAAGTAGGACGTGGAACAAGTACCTTTGATGGTATGTCTATTGCGTGGGCTATTGCCGAGTATATTCACGATAATCCTGCTATTGCTGCACGGACACTGTTTGCGACTCATTACCACGAACTAAACGCACTTGCGGATCGCTGTGAACGCATTCGGAATGCAAGGGTTCAGGTACAAGAACACAACGGACGGGTTATTTTTCTCCGAAAGCTCGTGCCGGGTGGGGCTGATTCTAGCTACGGTATTGAAGTTGCCCGTATGGCAGGATTGCCGATGCCCGTTATTGATAGGGCGAAAGAGATTTTGGAGAGCTTAGAAGCCCAACGGTTGGAAGTGACAGCACTAACAGAGAGGTCATTCGATACTGTTGAACCATTATTCGTTAATCGTTTATCGCAAATTGACAATTGTATAAATGTGTCATTGCCCGATTCTCTACCGGGAGCGCCTCATTCTGTGACCAAAGAAGCGCTGGTTCCAGATTCTGAACGCCCTGAACCCACAGCCGAGCCACACAAGGAACCCATAACTGCAGGTCCAAAACTTCAACACGCTCGCATGAGCCAGGTGCCCGTCTCCGGTTTTTCCCAAATGAGTCTTTTCTCGGATGCCGACCCCGTCGCCTCCGAAATTAAAGAGTTACTTATCGAAATTGACCTAAACCGTCTTACGCCGATCGAGGCGATGATGCAGCTATCCTTTTTGCAGCGTAAGGCAAAAGAGGGATAAATTTCCTTTTTTAGTAAGGGAAAAAGCCCCGATAATCAACTGAGATTATCGGGGCTTTTCGATGTGCCCTCGGCTGGACTCAAACCAGCGGCCTAGCGTTTAGGAAACGCTTGCTCTATTCACCTGAGCTACAAGGGCAGGAAAAGAAGATAACTGAAATCGTTACCGAAACGCAATCTTTTGACGCGAAGATAGAAAAGGCTTTGTTCTGAATTAACATTTGCAGTACCTTCCGTTTTTCTTCACACACTAAGCAAAGAGGTTATGGCAGAAAATGTGAACCACAACCGGAAGGCGGTTTGGGCTTGGTATTTCTATGATTTTGGAAACTCGGCCTTTACAACCCTGATCGTTACCTTTATTTATGCCACTTATTATGCCAAGGTGATGGCTGCTTCCGAGTTAGATGGCACTTGGCTATGGTCCATTGGGGTTTCTTTTACAGCCGTAACAGTAGCACTCTTGTCACCACTACTCGGAGCCGCAGCAGACCGGACCAATAAGCGCAAGATGTTTCTTCTTGGTGCTACGCTTATGTGTGTTCTGGCTTCCATTATGTTATATTTTCAAAAGCCATACGAATGGCAGCACGAACACGGCTTGCCACACGCCGCTTTTACAGCGTTGTTTTGGTTTATTGTGGGCAATATCGCCTTCGAGTTGGGATGTTCCTTTTACAATTCTTTTTTACCAGATATTGCGCCAGCCGAGAAAATTGGCCGGATTTCGGGGTTCGGTTGGGGGTTTGGATATGTAGGAGGGTTGTTGTGTATGGTATTGGCATTGGTTGGCTTCATCCAACCGGAAACACCTTGGTTCGGTTTTGGTACAGAGGCCTCCGAACATATCCGTGCCACGAATCTATTGGTAGGGGCCTGGATGCTCCTCTTTTGTATGCCCATATTTATCTGGTTAAAAGAGCCTGGAAAGTATAGAACCGATACTAAAGACGTAAACCTGATTGCGGAATCATATCAACGCATTAAAGAAACCGCAGGAGAAATCAAAAAGTACCGCCAGTTGGTTCGCTTTCTTATTGCCAACTTGTTTTATAACGATGCTTTGGTTACTATTTTTTCGATGGGTGCAGTTTATGCAACAGTTGTGCTCCACTTCACCACCGAGGAAATCATGATCTTTGGCATCGTTTTGAACGTGATGGCTGGTATGGGGGCTGCCTTATTTGGATTTTTAGATGATAAACTCGGGGGAAAAAAAACCATTTCTTATAGTATCTGGGGGCTACTGATTGCGGTCATTTTGGCCACTGTTGCGCCAGATAAAACCACCTTTTGGGTCGCTGGAATTTTGGTGGGGATATTTGCAGGACCTAATCAATCGGCAAGCCGTTCTTTAATGGGGCGTTTTGTACCACCGGAAAAAGAAAGTGAATTTTATGGCTTTTTTGCTTTTTCTGGTAAAGCCACTTCGTTCTTGGGGCCGTTCCTTTTTGGAAATGTGACCATCTTGGTTGAACAACTCTTTGGGGGGGAAGCACCTTTTGCACCGCAACGTGCTGGTATTGCGGTGTTGATTGTACTTTTTACCATAGGCTGGATACTCCTGCGCCGTGTGGACGAAGCAGAGGGCATGACATTGGCAAAAGTACCAGACGAAGCACCCAAAAGTAATATGTAAAATAGTTGTGACACTGTGACAATACGTTGACATACCTTCAAATCTAACTTTGTCCAACATCAAGACAAAATATAGGAGGTCCCGATGTCAACCTTACAACCTTTATCTGCGCATGTTGCCGCTAATCCTGCGCTTCTTCTCGAAGCGGTTTGCCAACATACTTTTCCGGCCCCTGCGGGAGAGGTGTTGTCGGAGGATGTTTTCTGGATACTAAGAAAATATCTCAAGCCACAAACGGTTCTTCGACGGTTGGCTGCTTGGCGGGCAGATGCACCATTTGCATTGATCCGACTCTCTTCTCATGCCCGAAATGTCGGCTTACTGATTGGGCCTGAGCCATTGGACGACCCGGCCATTCATGCCGTCACAGACGAATATGGGTTTGATGCGGTGATATTTGCGGATGAGCAAACGGTTTATGAAAATCCGGATGCCTTTGCCGCTTTTGTAGCAGCAAAATTCCCTCAATTATTCAGCGAGCGGGGAAGAATTAATTTAGGAACGCGGGATGCTTGGTTTGCCGAGGCCGATACCAATTGGCGTGTGGTTTCAAAACCTGGCTTACCGCTCCGTCCTTATGGGACATATTTAATGACGCAAGCTGCCTGATACATTGCAAGGAGAAGTGATCGGATAGTATCTTCATTCCTTTGACCAAAAGGTACCATAATGATCACTATAAAAGAAGTGGCCCAGTCACTCGAAAATTGGGCACCCCGTGCGGTTGCAGAATCTTATGATAATGTAGGGCTTCAGGTTGGAAGGATGCATACACCAGTATCAGGGGTTTTGGTGGCATTGGATCTAACCCATGCCGTCATTGACGAAGCCCTCGAAGTGGATGCTAATCTGATTGTCACGCATCACCCTAATATTTTTCGTCCTATAAAACATCTCACGGATATGGGTTATGTATCCGGTTTGGCGCTTCGTCTTGCCGAGTCAAAATTGGCCCATTATGCGTTTCACACCAATCTTGATAACGCCAGAAATGGGGTTTCTTTTGCGCTTGCAGGTTTGTTGGGCTTGCAAAATGTACAGTTTTTGGATCAGAAGGAAGATATTCTGCAAGCCCTTGTGGTATATGTTCCAGAAGCCCATGCAGAATCGGTACAGTTGGCAATGGCTTCGGCGGGGGCTGGTGTTATTGGTCTTTATGACGCTTGTGCATTTTCTTCTAAAGGGACGGGATACTTTCGGCCAAGAATGGCTGCCAAGCCCTTTGTGGGAACGGAGGGGAAGCTACATGCAGAACCAGAAATACGAATTGAGTGTCAGGTTGAAAAATGGAGACTTCATGGTGTTTTATATGCCATCAAATCGGTCCATCCCTATGAGGAGGTTGCGTATCATGTTTTCCCGGCGTCACAACCCTCGCAAAATTATGGCTTGGGTGCCATTGGTGAACTTCAGGAGACCATGGCTTTGGATGAATATCTGGAAATGGTATGTGAACGACTAAAAACGCGTGCCATTAGGGTGGTTGGCAATACCGAAATGCCGATCAAAAAGGTTGCAGTTTGTGGTGGGTCAGGGGGGAGTTTCATTGCTTTGGCGCAACGCTCGGATGCAGATCTGTACATTACAGGAGATTTAACCTACCATCTTAATTTTGAAGTCTTAGACGATGTGGGCAAGCCTAGTATGGCACTGGCAGACGTGGGGCATTATGAAAGTGAATGGATTACCGAGGAATTGGTTGTGTCTCAATTGACTGAACTCCGGCCAGGTTTACGGGTACACCGAACACGGCACTCAACCAATCCCACAAGAATATTCGTTCGAAAATATTAATAAAGGCATTTATCGGTCAGTAGCCATTGTAAATAACTGCTTCTTTGTACCTGATATACAGGTTTTCGGTCATTCGATGAGGGCCATTTACCCGGAAAGGGGGAAGCGGCATTGTATTGGAGGCTCAAGCCTAAAGAAGAGACGTTTCCAGATTTCTTCCAAAAAGGATCCTTAAAACCTTGTTCTAAGACATGGGCCACCAGACAACGGTCTTTGGTGGTATCAAATGAGTTTTGAATCGTAGCGTTTTCCGCAATCGCACGGGGGGATTGTGGAAAACGTTCTTCGAGCATTAGGTTGCTCTTAAGCCGCCAGTATCTGGAAGTGTCGAAGGCATGTTCTTTCAAAACAGGAAATTGATCTGCCCATACACGCACCCCTAAACCGCGCACCTGTTCGAGTTCTGTAAATACATCTTTAGGTTTCCACCGAAGATTTGGCATGGCTGCATGAAGCCCCCCTAAACCCAGAAAAGGCAATACCTTGCTCACCGTTTCCAAGATTCTTTCCCCTGCATTCATAGGTTTGTTTACGACGGATTCTCCGAGGTACGGAGCGAGGAACCCATCTGCTTTAATTTGGGAAGACAGGGGGAGCCTGGTATCGGCACGCGATGCAAATGCATACTGTTCTGCATCATAAGGAAGAACGTCTTGGATACGGCGAAGTAACGGTATTCTGCGCTCGGCGCCAGGTTCGGTAAATGAAACGCCCGCCTGCTGCATGAGCGAATCTGGAATAGGCTCATTCAAGCGGATGTTAAACAACTTGTTTTGTTGCTTAAATCGTACCAAGGGATATCGTACACCTGTTTTTCCCATCAAAACACGGCCCTCTATGTCAAGGGTTACGGGAACCTGTACATCCAAAAGCCAAGTTTCAAATTTTTGTCGGTAAGTGGCTTCATAATCCTTCACTACGCCATCCGTCGCCAGCTGGTATGGACGGGCGTAGATTTCAGTGAGTACAAAGTCATTTAAGTCAACAATCAAGTTGCCGGAAAATGTAGCTACCTCGGATTGGGCGGGGGTGAAAAATATTTCTGCTTGTTCACCCTGATTTGTGGTTGTTTTTTTGCCAAGACGGAAGTTGTATAAAGTTAAGGCACGTGGATGGGTGGGGCCGGGTAAATAACGGCCTTGCACCAAAACCAAATCGTTGTAAAAATTAATCATTGGTTCGCGGTCTGCAAAACGAAAAGATTCCTCGGTTTGTGGGATGTTTCGATACGCACGAACCCACTCTTTGAATTCGGTGCCACCATACCCATAGACATCTGCATTTGATTCTTTGATTTGAACCAGTTCTTGCCCTGCCCAAAGGGAAAAACGAGCATACATTTCTGCGTGATAGGTTTTCCATGATTCATAGAACTGGTTTTTTCGGGCAATCACGTTGCGCATAATTCCTATTGCGGGGTCTTCGCCTGAAATTTCAACTTCTAAAGGCACACTGACTGCACGAAGTTGGACAATAACTGGTTGTGATGGGAGTCTTGTAAAAATGAGTTTTGCAGATTCATAACCCACGTATCGAACCACCAATGCAAAGGGGACGCGATTTACTATAATGGAGAAGCGTCCGTTTTCGTCGGTTTTGAGACCGCTAAACTGACCCTCGATCAAGACAGAAGCTGCATTTAGTGGTTTGCGTGTTTCTGCGTCTATAACCCTTCCTGAAAATTGTTGTGCGTAAGAAATGCCGACAAGAAAGAAAGACAAAAAAAGTATTATATGAAGTCGGGCATTATGGTCAAACATCATTAGGTGTGTTGTTTTTTGTAAAAGATACCAAAGTTCACAACGCGAACCGAAGCGAATTTGTTGTACTTTTGTATTTCATCATTCATTAGAATTATACGATCATGTTTACGTCTGAACTGGGTATCCGAATTGGCACCCTGGTATCCGGAGCCAATAATCCGGTGTCTTATATCCGTCAAATACTACCACATGGTTTTGAAAGTTTTGAACTTACTTGGTGGCGAACACTGGGAGGGATAGACCTGACACAGTTGGCAACGGAACTACGGGAACTCTTGTCGGGTACCGGAGCGGTGATTAGTTCACTTGGCATCTATGGTAATCCGCTAGAGGAAGGGCCGGAAGATGAGGAGACCCGCGAAGGTTGGGAGCAACTTATCCGCCATGCCCATCTATTTGGAACCGATGTGGTTTGTGGGTTTACGGGGCGCATACGCAATCAACCTATTGATCTGTCTTTGCCAAAATTTAGCCAAGTTTTTTCGCCATTGGCCAATTTGGCGGAAGATTGTGGCGTTCGTCTGGCCTTTGAAAACTGCGCAATGGATGGTACTTGGCAGACTGGGGACTGGAATATTGCCCATCATCCCGAGCATTGGGAGCGCATGTTCAATACGGTGAAAAATGAAAACTTGGGATTAGAGTGGGAGCCATGTCATCAGATGATTGCACTTTTAGATCCAATTCCGCAAATTCGGCAATGGTCGAGCCGGATCTTTCATGTGCATGGTAAGTGTGCTACCATTCGGAAGGACGTTTTGGCAACGCATGGCATTCATGGAACCGTACCTTTTGCATTCCATCGTACACCAGGTTTTGGGGATTGTAACTGGCATGATGTTATTACAGAACTTCGGTTGGGGGGCTTTGAAGGAAGCATAGACATAGAAGGCTGGCACGATCCTGTGTATAAAGATGTACTCGAAATGACAGGACAAGTCCGTAGCTTACACTACCTCAAGTCGTGCCGAGGAGGAGATTATATCAGCAATCCGCTCTGAGAAACTTTAAACAGTTTTAGGGAAACGCCGCAAAAAAAACATCCATTAAACGCTAATTTGGGGGATTATTTCATTATCTTCACCAATAAGCCTCTTGAATGTCCGCTAAAACCAAACGCTTACATGTCTGGATATACTCCAGTAATTGGGATTACCACTTCTTTTCAGTCCGACGAGCAACAACTGGCATGGGTATATATTCAGGCCGTTGCTGAAGCGGGTGGCCTGCCGTGGATTGTTCCCATCTTAGAAGACGAGTATTGGGTACAGGAATTGTCGGACAAATTAGATGGCTTGGTCATTACCGGAGGGCCAGCAATAAGTGATGGATTGGTGGGCCAGTTACCGGAAGATTTGTCCGAAACGCATCCAGTTCGGCGAGAATGGGATAAACGATTCGTACAATACTTTTCTGGAACCGGAAAACCCATCTTGGGTATTTGTTATGGGATGCAATTACTCAATATGCTGGCTGGAGGTACTATTTATGCAGATGTACAAAAACAATTACCCGGTGCTGGGCTTCACTCCAATCGGCGGGGTGCAGATCGTCATTTATTAACCATTCAATCAGATTCCCGTCTTTCACGCGAACTGGGAAAAACCGTCTGTGAAGTAAATACGCGCCACATTCAGGCAATTGCCCACATTGGTGATGGGTACAATGCCGTAGCATTTGCGCCAGATGGGGTTGTAGAGGCGATAGAACATGTGGAAAAACCCATTTTAGGGGTACAATTTCACCCTGAACGTGCGCCAGATGATACCCGCACATTATTCATGAATTTGGTTAACCATGCCCGCATTCAGGCAATGAAGCGGATGAATCTTGATATTTTATGATGCACGAAAAACAGTCGAAGCCGGAGCAAACGGCCACTACCCAACTATCGGATGAAAAATTGGGTAAATGGATGGCCGTAAAACATTGGTGGGTCAGAAAACAACATATTGCCGGCCCGGCATTGGTCGGTATAGGCATTTTTTTATTTACCTGCCTGCTTTTGGATGGAAATGCCATGGCCGATTATACGGCCCGAGACCCATTGGCCGAAAAACTAAAAGGGCTGTCTCCAGACTCGGTGACCGCACTTTATACATCTATGCCGCGCCGCCCGTTTAATTTAAAAGACCTGAATAATCATCCAGATCAGGCGTTTCCAGGCTTGTTTCCGGGTGATGACCCCGCAGATAAAAACCGGATGGTTTCCAACTTTGCTGCAATTGGAAGTGAAACCTACCAAAAATTTTCGAGCCTCCTGAATATTTTTGCAACCCGCCAGGGCGAGGACGATAACTTCACGATCCGGATTATGGACAAAAACGATAACACCATCGAAGTAGTGACGTTGGATAGTTTAAAACAGGTGTATGCCGATCGAGGCTGGATGGTTTGGGACGAAGTAGATCGAGAGCGTGAAAAAATAGGTCGAAAAATCAAAGAACGGTATCGCGCAAGAGGCTACGCGGCCACAGATATTCAAACCCGATGGGGACGAAAAAACCAGGTTCTCGAAGCACGTCGGAGGGAAGAAAACCTGATTACCTATGAACTCCGTTTGGCTCAGCGCTTAGGGCTCAGTACGCTCGTAACCGAAATCGGGACGGTCGAAACGTTTAATCAAGACTGGCTTGTTTCTAGCGTGGGGGCCAGAGGCCGTTATCAGTTTATGCCCAGTTTATTACGCACGTTCGATATCGAACAATACGACATCAAAAATATCCAAGGTGGCTTGTTGAAAGTACGCGAAGAACGGCATCCACTATTAACCATGGAGGCCTCTGCAACCTTGGTAAGGGCTTATGCCAATGCGGTTGGCCATGAAATTCCTGGCGTTTCTGCTTATCATACCGGGCCAGGTAACATCTTTAAGGTGTACCAATTTTATTTGCAGAACCGCACCGAGCGAATGCCTACCAATTCTGTTGCTCAGGCATTTATTTGGGGACTGACCACTGGATTCCCAATTGTTAGCCGGAATTCCTCCTTTAAAGCGTATTCACAAGGGTATGTCCCTTCCTTATATGGTTCTATGCGTGCTGTTGAAAAACTGCGTATAGATCCTGCGAAAATGCTTCGGGCGGATTTGGTACAGGTATCGGATGGCACAACCATTACCCTCTCTGATTTATTGACCGTTTTAGAAAATAATGGAGGGAAACAAATGAATTGGGGGTACGGCACGCCCAATAATACGTTGTATCAGAGGTTTCGGGAATTGAATCCGCATTTTGGTTTACCAGATTATGCTTCGGATGATGTGCCGCAAAGTGGCAATTTGGTATTGCGTAAGTATGCATCAAATGGAGACCGGATCCGCTTTTTCCTGCCAGCAGGCGCAGCCGATATGTTAGAGCGTATAGACCCCTCTATTCTTGATGAGCGCATGACCTTCCGGTTCGATCATACCACGTTTTTGGATCCTGTCAAAACCGGCGAAAAAACCGAGTTAGATTATGAGTATGATAATTTAGTTTCTGCTATCGGTCGTTTCGGATTCACACAAGAAAACAAGGATAAGCTAGGGGTGATTGCCAATGGACTGATTCAGGCAGCATTAAATACTCCAACCCCTTTCCGGCGGTCACAAGCCAGAATTGTACGAATCCACCGCGACACATGGAATTCTGCCGAATGGAAAAAACTTGCAGATGCCGTTAGCGTTGCGGGTATTACGGCGGCGCAAAGTCATCGAAGTGGGGGTTTTAATTTTTAATTAAACGATTGTTTGTAAAATAAAAAGGGGCGAAGCCTTCTGACAGGTTAGCCCTTTTTTATGAAAATCAACGTTCTTGGCGCTTAAAGTGAAGCCTTTGAAATGGCTATATCTGGCGTATTCTCAAAAAGAAAAGCCATCGGAAGTGTTTTATACACGGTCGGATCGTAGGAGCGGGTTTTGGCGAAAACCAATGTAGCTTTGCGGTCATGAACCCACCACCAGTTGGCAGATTGCTCGCGGGCCGTTCGCATGGCTTTCTGAACCACTTGTTCATCGGTCATACCTTCGCTCCGAAACGATTCAACAAGTATAGGAAGGGGTCTGGTGGCATATGTATCAAGCACAAAAGCACCAATGCTGCATGAAAGCAGCCAGACCAAGAGTGCGGAGGACAAGCGCAGGCGCATAAGGATCGTTTGGTTTAACATCGCAGTTGTCCACCACTACAGCACAAAGTATGCCAGATCGCTCCAAAGAAGAAAACGAACAGGCATTGCTAAAAAAAGCTCTTAGAAAGAACAATCGTGAGGGCTGTGGTGTGGGTATTTACCCATTAAATGCCTCGGAAGCGAAGATGGTTTAATGATTAGAAGATTAAGATTCTCAAATTGAAACAAATGTTCGGTATAATGATACTCACTTTTCATTGATGCAGCCAAACCATATGATACAATCAGAAAAATTAACCGAGATACAAGAAAAGTTTAATAATGTGTCGGAACAACTGGCCGATCCGGCGATTGCGACCAATGTTGCCCTCATGGCACAATTGGGAAAAGAACACCGAGAATTGGAGGCGTTGGTTCAGATTATTGAAAGGTATCACACCCTAAAAGACAATATTGACGAGCTAAAAGAAATGATTCGGGTAGATGAAGATGAAGAATTGACACAGTTGGCACGCATTGAGTTGTCGGTAGCCGAAGAACAACTGCCACAGGTTGAAGAAGCGTTAAGCTATCAATTAATTCCGAGGGATCCAGAGGATTCTAAAAACTGTATTGTCGAGATTCGGGCGGGTACTGGCGGAGACGAAGCCTCACTTTTTGCAGGAGATCTATTTCGGATGTACACCCGTTTTGCTGAAAAAAAAGGTTGGAAGGTGGAGTTGATTGATGAAAATTCAGGTACGATGGGCGGATTTAAGGAAGTGGTTTTTGGACTCGAAGGGGTGGATGCGTTTGGGATGATGCGCTTCGAAAGTGGGGTACATCGTGTACAACGGGTTCCGGCCACAGAGTCGAGTGGACGCATTCACACGTCTGCTGCTACGGTTGCCGTTTTACCGGAGGCGGAAGAGGTGGATGTTCAGATTAGCGAAGAAGAATTGCGGATTGATACCATGAGGGCCAGCGGGGCTGGGGGGCAACACGTTAACCGCACCGAATCGGCCATTCGTATTACACACCTGCCAACAGGCTTGGTCGTAACGTGTCAGGACGAAAAAAGTCAGCACAAAAATAAAGACAAAGCAATGAAGGTTTTGCGTTCTCGCTTGTTTGACCTCGAACTGGCAAAACGGAACGCAGAACGTACAGAACATCGTAGGAGTTTGGTGGGTACTGGGGATCGTTCCGACAAAATTCGTACCTACAATTGGCCACAAGCCCGTGTTACCGATCACCGACTGGAGGGAACTGCCAAGAATTATGCATTACAGACCATTGTGGATGGAAATATTGAAGGGATTATTCAAGCATTACGAATGGCCGACTATGCCGAACGATTAGCACAATTTTAGGGATACGTTGCGCTACCCTTTGTACAAATCCCGTTCGTCTGGCTGGTTGCGGATCAACGCTAAAATGGCATGATGCGGGATAATGAGATAGGTTTTACCGTCGAAACCGAGTTCGATGGCATCCTTTCTTAGAAAGTAGGCATAATCACCCATTTTTGCCTGAAGAGATAGGTACCTGACCTCACTTTTTTCATGCATCCAGGCGTCTTCATCGGAATATTCCGGATTTGGAATCGCATATCCGGGTCCGACGGCCACCACACGACCGCCCCTGAGACGTTCTTTTTCCTTGACCGACGCGGGGAGCAATAAGCCTGAAGAGGTTTCTGATGATTCCTCCTCTGGCTCAATGAGGACCCGGTCTCCTACCATTATCAAACTACCTTTAGATCCAGAAACAAACATTTTATGTAGGGTTTATCAGCCACAGATGGTGTGTGCAATTTTTTTGTACCGTTTTATCACCGCTTTTTGGCTGCGGCTTTCGCTAAAACGCATGGCATTTTCTCGCCAATGGCGCAGCATTCCGGGGTATTCGGGTAAAACCTGAAGGAGTGCATCCACTTCGTCCATTTGCTCCCATGTATATACTGGGCCAGCTAAATTTTCGCTCAGTTCCCGGAAAAGCTCTGTACGCTCGTCCGAGACGCCGAGAATCGGTACTTGCCTGTAGAGGGCGGCATGGTATAGGGTGGGCAGGAAAATATCTTCCGACATGGTTTTTTGGGGAATCACAAAAAGGTCTGTATTGGCCCAAGTTTCTGGGGTAATGCCTGCTAAAGGATAATCTGCTACCGTAAAGCGCAAATCTTTTTCTGCCTGTACCCAATTCCGGATCAGTGCGGTCTTTTCTCCAGTCATCAAAATATGGAGCCTGAAATCTGCCGTTGAAGGACGAAGGCGTTTGCAAAACCGTAATACATCCTGTTTTTCATCCCATTCTCCTGCAATCAAAAGACGGACGGTTTTCTGCATGGTAGTGTGTTCAATGCCTTTGGTCTCGATGGGGGAGGCAGAAGGAATCCAAGGATGCAGGCGAATGACGGGTTGATTTTTTGTGGTACAGGCGCGATATCGTTTGATGGCTTCAAAGCTACAAGCACTCACTACGTCCACTTGATCAATGAGGCGCATCAAGGCTTGGGCCTGCATCCTAGCCTTGATGCCTGGCTCCAAGTTGCCGGGAAAGATAATACGGCCTCCTCCTATTGCATGAAGCCAAACAGGGATCCCATATTTTTTCTTCATTCGCAAGGCGTAATTGAGTCCCTTCAATTCTGGCCCAATCACCCAAACAAGGTCAAAAGGACGTGGCCGGACCTCTGTTTTTTTAAGCGTTGCTGTCAAACTATGCCCCGCATCTTGTACAAATTGAATCAAAAGCGGTTCTCTAAGGGGTTCAACGTCTGTATCGTACAGCCGATGATAAATGGCGGGGGGGGCGTTCTGCTCATCCGAATTAGATGCTGAAAGAACAGTTACATCAAACACATCCTGATGGAACGAATGTGCCATATCATGGCAAAGTTCCGCTACTTCCCCGACATCCGGCGGAATCCGTGGAACAATCATCAGAATGCGATTTTTTTTGAATTTGGTCACAGGAAAAATATATAACCTCTTTCCCATATCGTTGGGGCAAGGTAAATTGTCGTCAAGGTTTAGCGGTATAAATTACTACATATTCTGGGGTGCTCACCAAAAATAACGTTTGAATTATGAGCATTGTAAGCGTCATGGTAAAAGTCATCCATGCTCTCATTTCTAAAACTTTGCAAAATTCGGCTGTTGGGTTAAGTGTTTTAATCCGTTCTATATAAGGGAAATATATCCAAACCTCCCAAGGGAAAGGGGGACATTGGGCATTGCATTTTGAAAGGCTGACGACACTTCATTTTTGGTATAAACAAATTTGGTATAAACAAAGAAGCCCCCAAAAAATTGGGGGCTTCATCACTATTGAAAAAGTTCTTATCGGGCAGCGAGTCTTCGCTTGGTAGAAACCACTTCGAACGTCTCAATCAGGTCGCCTACTTTGATGTCTTGCCCTCCTTCAAGACCAATACCACATTCATAGCCGGTATTGACCTCATTGACAGGGTCTTTGAAGCGTCGCAGGGAAGCCATTCTTCCAGACCAGATGACCACACCGTCACGTACAAGACGAACGGCATCTTTACGCAGAATCTTGCCTTCAGTGACCATACATCCGGCAATACTGCCCACTTTGGGTACGTGGAATACCTCCCGCACTTGTGCAGTGCCCAAGGTCTTGTCACTTAATTCTGGCGATAGCAAGCCTTCAAGGGCGTCGCGTACATCTTCGATGGCATCGTAAATCACGGAATAAGTCCGGAAATCAATTTGTTCTTGTTCCAGAACCCTACGAACTTGCGGTGAAGCCGGACGCACCTGGAATCCAATAATAACCGCATCGGACGTGGAGGCCAAGAGAACATCGCTTTCAGTCACCGCTCCAACAGCGCTGTGAATGATACGAACCTGTACTTCTTCCGTTGAAAGTTTCAGGAGAGAATCAGTAAGGGCTTGAACAGATCCCCCCACATCAGCTTTGATGATCAGGTTTAGTTCTTTAAAGTCACCCAAAGCCAAACGGCGTCCAATTTCATCCAAGGTCAGGTGCTTTTTCTGACGCATACTTTGCTCACGAGCAATTTGCTGACGTTTATTGGCAATTTCCTTTGCCTCGCGTTCGTCATCTAGCACCACAAAGCGGTCTCCTACATCTGGCGGACCATTAAATCCAACAATCAATGCCGGTTTGGAGGGGCCTGCAGATTTGATTCGCTTCTCTGTTTCGTCGAACATCGCCCGTACTTTTCCGGTAAATGCACCCGCAACAAATACATCCCCCACTTTCAGGGTGCCTCGTTGTACCAATACGGTTGCAACAATGCCACGGCCTTTGTCAATGCGGCTTTCCACAATTGTTCCATCAGCATTTCGGTTCGGATTGGCTTTTAAGTCCAATAACTCAGCTTCATCCACGATTTGCTGAAGGAGGCCATCAATATTAGTTCCTTGTTTTGCAGAAATCTCGCTGTGCTGCACGTTCCCGCCGTATGCCTCCACAACCACATTGTATTGGGTGAGTTCCTGCATCACACGCTGCGGATTTGCGCCATCTTTGTCAATTTTATTCACCGCAATAATTAAAGGAACACCTGCTGCATGGGCATGGTTGATGGCCTCGATGGTTTGTGGCATAACCCCGTCATCCGCTGCAACCACCAATACCACAATATCTGTGACTTGGGCACCACGGGCACGCATGGCCGTAAAGGCTTCGTGGCCTGGGGTATCTAAGAAGGAAATCATCTGACCTGTGGGCAAGGTAACTGAATAAGCACCAATGTGCTGGGTAATCCCACCCGCTTCAGATTTTACGACATTCGTCCGGCGGATATAGTCCAACAGAGACGTTTTTCCATGATCTACGTGGCCCATGATGGTGACTACTGGAGCACGAGGAAGCAAGTCTTGTTCATCATCATCTTGAAGCGCGATTTCATCGGAAGCGACATCGGTCACAAATTCAATTTCAACCCCAAATTCTTCTGCGATTAACTGAATGGTATCGGCTTCTAACCGTTGGTTGATCGAAACCATCAAGCCAAGTTCCAAACACGTGGAAATGATTTCGGTCACCGAGACATCCATCATGTTCGCCAGTTCGTTCGCCGAGACATACTCCACCACGCGCAATTTTCGTTCGAATGCCTCTTGTGCAGCTAATTCTTGCTCCCGTATTTCAGCGCGTTCTACCCGTTTTTCGCGACGGCGCAAGCGTGCGCCTTGTCGTTCTTTGGTGCCTTGGCGCTGCATCCCTGTTTTGGTTTGCAAAATCGCTTCTTTCACCTCTTCTTGGCTTACAACGGGCAACTTAGCCTTTTTCTTTTTGGCCTTTGTAGGTGCATTGGCCGAAGACGTAGTGGCAACATGTGTTGTAGGTTTTTTAGGGCCGTCTCCTGTCGCAACATGACCACTTGTTACAGGCTTAACTGGTTTTAGCGGTTCATCGGTCTTGCCTTTTCGCTTCCGCTTTTTCCGCTTGGCGCCAGGTTCCGCATCTTGTAGCGTAGCAAGATTGACCCTTCCAAGAACTTTAGGGCCTTCAAGAATATAGCGATCAGATTTGATTAGTTTTGGGCCATTTTCATCTATATCCAGTTCTTCCACTTCTCTCAAATGATCAGGCTTTTTCGGCTTGTCTTTTTTCTTTCTGGGAGGAAGGTCTGTTGCTAGAACATCCTCTGTAGCAACAGCATCCAGCAAGGGTGCGATCACCGCCTCAAGCTCAATGCCCACTGGGTCAAGCCGTTCTGCTTCTGCTTCGAGGAGAGCAGGGTCAAACGTTTCTTCCGGCTCTGTAGCAGCTATCTCATGAGAGGGAGGCTGAGGCTCTGGAATGGCAGGTGTTTCCACTACCGTAGGTTCCGGCGCTGCTTCTTGTACAACCTCCGTTTCAGGTGTTGCTTGGTGAGGCGGTTCAGGCTCTGGTTCAGGTTCAGGAGCCACGAAAACGGGTTGGGGTTCCGTTGCCCTTTCCTCTACCACCTCTGACTTTTCTGGCGCTTGTTCAGGTGGCGCTGTTACGGCTACTGGTTCCGGGGGAAGTTCGATGGGTGCTGGTTCCGAGGTGACCATTTCCGCTACCACCTGTACGGATTCCGCCTCCGTTGTTGGTGAAACCGATGCTGGTGCAACTTCCGTTTCATCCTCGTTATCCTCCAGATCACGTTGTTCCTTTCTCAGGCGTTCTTCCTCCGCCCAGCGTTTGTGTCGCTCGGCGGCAGCTTTCTCTTTTGCAAATTTTTCCAAAAGGGACAAGTACATCTCGTCGTTGAGTTTGGTGTTAACATCCACCTTGCCCAACTCAAACCCCTCATTTTTGAGGTGTGCCACTACGGTGTCCTGCTTGAGATTTAACTCTCTCAGGACTTGAAAAAGCTTTTTGGGCTTGTTGCCTTTGTTGTTTCCTGCCATACGGTAGAGGATCCGGCTCCAGATCGTTTAAAGTATTCAATTTTATAAACATCAACACCGTTCTCTTCGGTAGAGAAGGTATCAATCAGACAGAACGGATAAAGTCTTCATCCGTTTTATTCTTCTTCAAATTCAGCACGCATAATGTTAATCACATTTTCGGCCACTTCTTTTTCCAGACCCGAACGACGAACCAATTCTTCCACCGACAATTCCAAAACTGCTTTGGCGGTATCGCAACCAATGCGTTGCAGGGCTGTCAGGGTTTCGGGGTCTATTTCGTCTGCAAACTCCATAACATCCACATCTTCCTCATCTTGCGAGATGTCTCGGTACACATCTATTTCGTAGCCAGTCAAGGCCGAGCCAAGACGTATATTCAGACCACCCCGACCAATAGCTAAACTCACCTCATCAGCACGGACGGTCACTTTTGCACGTGGAGGAGTTACGGTTTCATTGAGGGAAACATCAATCGGTTTGGCAGGGGCCAACGAGCGTTTAATGTTTTCAAAAATGTCGTCTGTCCATGGGACAACGTCTATGTTTTCGTTGTTCAGTTCGCGCACCACTGCATGAATGCGTACTCCTTTCATGCCAACACAAGCGCCCACGGGGTCCACACGTTCGTCGTGACTGGTCACGGCTACTTTCGCACGCTCACCAGGTTCACGTACAATTTTTTTGATTTCCACCACACCTTCATATATTTCGGGCACTTCAAGTTCAAAAAGGCGCTCCATGAATGCGGGATCTGCTCGGCTAATAATAACCTGTGGAAATCCGCCTGTTTCACGATTGATGTCCTTGACCACGGCACGTAGCATGTCTCCTTTTCGGTAGCGGTCTTTAGGAATTTGCTCTTGTTTTGGCAAAATTAATTCCACTTTATCGTGCATAACCAGCACTTCGCGACGGCGAATTTGGTAAATCTCGCCCACCACAATCTCGCCGATCAACTCGGAATATTGGTCAACAATATTTTCTTTCTCGATGTCTCGGATGCGTTGGTTAAAGGTCTGACGAGCGGTTGCAATGACACGACGGCCAAAGTCACGAATATTCACCTCGGTTGCCACATCTTCTCCAACCTCTACATCTTCGTCTATCAGTAAGGCATCTCGAAGTTCAATCTGCGTAACGGGGTCTTCCAAATCTTGGTTGGCAATCACTTCACGGACATGGATGATTTGAATATCGCCATTATCCGGGTTGAAAATGATTTCAAAGGAATCGTCCGCACCATAACGCTTGCGGATCATGGCTTTAAAAACGTCTTCCATGATGGATTGCAAGGTGTCGCGGTCAATCGCTTTTTCTCGTGCAATTTCAGCAAACGAGGAGACAAGTTCGGCACTTTGATTGATTTTTCCCATATTAATTCCGTTATGGAAATGATTGTTTTCTAAAGATTTATTATGTTTATGGTTAGGAAAATGATCAAAGATTTTCCCGACACAACTGCTACCATGGAAGTTGAACTTTTGCAGAGATCAACTCCGCATAGTAAAGACGGATGGCTTCTGTTTTGGGTGGCTGCAAGGTGATGTATTCGGAAGTCGCCTCGGTTAGTTTTCCCCGAATGACCCGACTTCCGCCTTCTTCAGCCAATGTGACGGCCAAGTCACGGCCAACATGTTGTGGATATTGGCGCGGAAACCGAAGAGGACTCGTGACGCCGGGAGAAGATACATTGAGCACATAGGCGCGGGGCATAAAGTCTTCTTCTTCCAGAATCCGAGAAATTTTTCGGCTTATTTTGGCACATTTTTCCACATCAATTCCGTTGTCACCATCCAAAAAAACATCCACAACGTATCGTTCTTCTTTGCCCCGAATCAAACATTCTACCAAAAAAATATCCGGAAAATCTGTTAGTATTTTCGCTACAATGTCTAATATGCGATTTTCAATGGTTGACAAGGCTGGAAACGTTGTTTAATGTCCATAAAAAAAGCCTCACCGTGGGGGCGGTAGGCGTGCTTGGAAGTCCGCAATAAAAAAGGGAAGCTTCCCCGAAACTCCCCGCACATCACAGGCACGCAAAGAAGGTACTAAAAAATACGGCTGTCTGCAAGGTGTTGACAGGAATTTAGTAGAGGGAAGTGTTGTGATAAAAAACCGATGGTGGCAATCGGAGCGAAAGACTGGAGGCGAGGTGAAAAAATCGGAAATCCATTGTGTCCACCCGATTTTGGCATTTCAAGATAAAAGCCTGCACATTTCTTCGCTGTGTCAATAGGAAAACAATCCGGCGCAAGAAAAGGATCGTTCTGGGCATTGAGTACAAATACTGGCACCTGAATGTGATCCAATACAGACTTGCAACTCACGGACTGCCAGTAGTGCTGGGCTGAGTTGAAACCGAAATAGGGGGCAATATATCGTTCATCAAACTGGCGGAATGTTTTAATTTCATCAAAACCTGTGCTTGAAATTTCATTTGGAAACAGCCGTGCCTTGGTTTCAATTTTCACACGCAAGGTTCGCATAAAATTCAGGACAAAAGGCCGCCGGCTCCAGTGGTCTAATGTTTGTGCACTCGATTCAAAGTCGCAGGGAACCGAAATGGCAATGCCCGCCTTAATTCTACGGTCCAAGGTAGCACCGGCGTCGCCCAAATAGCGAAGGGTGAGGTTTGCACCCAAGCTAAAGCCGACCAAAACAACCTGTTCATAATGGTTATACCGCCAAATATGATCTAAAACCGTTTGAAGGTCGTTGGTCGCACCGCCATGATAGGAAAATACCTTGCGATTAGGCTCGCCAGAACAGCCCCTGAAGTTCCATGCCACAATGTCGAATCCGTTATGCCGTAATGCCCGCGCCATTTCGGTGATATAAGGTCGTTGACTGTGGCCTTCTAATCCATGGGATAAGACGGCGAGGCAAGAAGACCGGGTGAAAACGGTATCCAAATCTAGGAAATCATCATCGGGCGTGGCGATCCGAATCCGCTGGTAGGGCAGTTCGGGTGAATAGGCAAAAATGGCAGGATAAATGGTTTGTAAATAGCCCCCCGGTAGTCTGTTGGGTGCAACATATAATGAGGTCTGCTGGGGCATTTTCGATTACATTATCACGGTTAAACTTAAAAT
This sequence comes from Bacteroidetes Order II. bacterium, assembly GCA_016788705.1. Taxonomy (NCBI): domain Bacteria; kingdom Pseudomonadati; phylum Bacteroidota; order unclassified Bacteroidota Order II.; species Bacteroidota Order II. bacterium. The sequence goes on along the minus strand of JAEUSQ010000022.1, from coordinate 10,596 downwards.
TAAAGATTTTCCCCAATAAACTTAGGGGTTATAAGTTTAAAGTTCTTCAAAGCGCTTGGTGCCGATGGGGTAGTTGCGCCAATCCTGATAGTCGAAGTGCCACCACTCGTCTTCCATGATAGTAAAGCCTTCGGAAACCATTGCTTGGCGTAAAATTTGTCGGTAGCGGCGTTGTTCTTCCGTCCCACCGGGATAATTGGCGGCGGCGCGTTCGGAAAACTCGTCGTATAGACTGGGCATTTCTACAGCCACCCCCGATGCCAAATGGTATAGTGTAAGGTCCACGGCACAGCCTCGGTTATGGCGCGATCCGTCTGCGGGATTGGCGACAAAATTACGTTGTGCAATAGGCGTTGCTTCCCAAAACATTTTGGTGACATACCAAGGACGGTAGGCATCATGAATCATCAGCCCCAGCCCTTGTTCTTTTAGCTTTTGATTGACGCGCAGAAGTGCCATTGCTGCTGGGCGTTGTAGATAGGCGCGGGCAAGGTCATAAAAGCGCATGCCCATAAAGTTACGGTCGGTAGCATACCGCATATCCAACAAAATGGTCCGATCCAGCAATGCAGGCTGTACCAAGTCCATCGGTCGTTTCCCAACTTCTGCTTTGGGTGCTCCTTCCTTGGCCAAAAGAAGGAGTTCTTCCTGCGTTTTTTGAGGTACGATATAGGCAACGGACTTGTCTTTATCGGCAAATGTTAGACCGTCAGTTAAGTGGGGTTGAATCGGTATTTTGCGACGTTTAAAGTAAATTCCAGCTGCTCTTACACCATTTATTTTTCCCGACTTATCGCGTGTAAAAACGATCTTTTCACTTTGGTACAAGCCTGAGTTGGGAAAGGAGAACTGGTCGTACCCTTCTTCTTGCATCGGGTAATCGTCGAACCATTCGATTCGGGTCATCAGGCGATTGTTTTGGGGGAAGACAAATAGTACATTATGATCCCATCCATATTCCCCGATGTATTCCTTCCATCGCAAAGGGACTTGTAAGCTTGGCTTGGGGACTTTGAGATAGCGCTGCCCACCAAAAGTGAGCGTATTGGCGTCGAACTGAACAGTAGTCCCATATCCCAAACGTCCATCTGTGATCATTCCACCGCCATTTGTTGCTTTACGAATGCGTTGATAATACGTACCGTCATGGAACCATAAGGCTTTGTTGAACCACCGGACAACATGGATCTGTTGGGTTTTTTCGTTTTGGTAATATCCCAAAGTAGGGCGTGCTTCAGCTTCTGGTATAGCCACTGTAAGATCGGGTTCTGGGAGCGGCTTCTTTTGTTTAAGCGCCAGCAGTAGTTGGGTGGCATAATGGTTGATTCGGTCTATGACCGTATTACTGTTGTCTAAATTTCCTGAGACCGTAACCGCAATTTTCTCGGAAGGAATAGCGTAAAAACGGGTTGCAATCCCATACTGAACACCGGAATGTTGAATTCTTTTAAAGCCACTAAAATCAGAAACATAGAACCCCAAGCCAAAGCCATTTTTATCAGCGGTAAATTGTGGTGTCCACATGTCTTCGAGGGTGGATGCTTGGATTATTTGTTTCCCGGAAGGGCTGACTCCACCCCGATAGAGCATCATGGCAAAACGGGCTAAATCTGGCATCGTGGTATTCAGCCCTGCTGCGGGTGCAATGCCCATATCGAAGATGGGGGCACGGAACAGATGGCCGTCGTAGCGCCACATGTATCCAGTCGCCATTTTGGGCTTCAGGCGGGGTTCCAAGTCAATGGCGCTGAGGGGCATGTCGGTAGGCCGAAGGATATGGTCTCGAATATAGGTCTTATATGTCTGACCGCTTACCTTCTCGATGAGATAACCAAGAAGCGTAAATGCTGCGTTGGAATATTTGGTACTGGTTCCAGGTTCAAAATAAACTTCCGTTCCCGAAAGGCTTTTGATTGTTGCAGCAAGCGAAGGTGTAGTAGGGTCAAAATAACTTCCAGTAGCAGGCTCTCTTAGAATTCCGCTCCGATGGCTGAGTAAGTGGCGGATGGTAATGGGTTTGTTAAAGGGGTTTTGGAAGGCGATTTCTGGTGCATACGTAGAAAGCGGTGCATCCAAGTCCAACTTGCCTTTTTCCACCAGTTGCATAATGGCCACAGCGGTAAATAACTTGGTAACAGAAGCCACCCGCCAAACAGATTCTGGCGTAGCCAAAAGGCGCTGGGTGGTGTCTGTTCTGCCAAAACCTCGGGCCCAAACAATATCTTTGCCGTCGGCAAGCGAAATGGTAAGACCGGGAATTTTTTTATCGGCCATTTCGCGCTGTATAAACGCCGTCAGTTTTTGGGCCACTTCGCGATACCCTTGCCGTGCAGCCCATTCCTGAGAACGTACCGAGGGCAACATTTCCTGAGAAAGGGCTTGCAACCGGCTTTGCATCGTCGGGCTTTTCTTTCCTAGGTATATGAACAGTGTCGTTCCCATTGAAAAAAGCAACATAAACACCACAAATCCAATGGTGTACTTGCGGGTTTTGTCGTAGGACCAACGATTGTTGGTATAGCGGGTTTGGGCGGTGGAATTCCCGGTCTTCATCATAAAGTTTTTTTATCGTAGTAGAACAACTTTTCCGGTTTCGGAAAACATGGCGCCTTTAATCTGGTACAGATAAATGCCATTTGGTAAATTGGTTCCATCAAATGTGACACGGTATTCGGTATGGGCTTCCAACATACTGTTGACAGCAGGCTTCACCTCTTGTCCAGCAGCATTGAACCAACGGATTTGAACGGATTCGGTTTTGGGAATCGAGATCAAGAAACTTGTTTCTGATTGGAAGGGGTTGGGGTATGCGGCTTTCAAAATAGCACCGCCGGGAAGGGTTTTATCCGGCTCGTTGGCCGTAATAATCGTCGCGTCTGTTCCATCCACATTGTTTGGTGCCGTGCCGAGCGGATCTAACCAATCTTTTAGGCGGGTTTGTGCGGTTCCGCCTCCGTTCCAACTCGTATAAAGCCGCCCATAATAGTCGGGGCCTTTCACCACAGTTGTGGGACTGTTGCTCCCACATTCCGATTCACCCGAGTTGAGTTGTCCGACAATCCGGAACGCTTGGTTAAATAGAGGACTGCCCGAAGAACCCACTTCTGTGACGCCTAAGTCCCATTGTTCAACTTCCATAAAGGCATCTCCTGGAGTATTGTCAGAAAAAGTGACCTGTACAGGGGCGTTGTTTTCAAAGCTAATGCGTTTCTCGTCGCCATTTGCATGGTGAATGCCTACCGCCGAAAACGGCATAAAACTCCGGCGTTCCCAGCCTGCATAATGCAAATTCCAACTTGGGCTTGGTTGTTCTTCTAATTGCAACAGGGTGAAGTCCGATCCAAAAAAAGTGCCATTTGCGTTTTCACCGCCCCAAGAGGCCACCAGTGTAGTGCCTTCGGAATAGGGGAAAGTGGTGTAGTCTATGGGGGTTTGATTGGCAGTAGAGTTGAGGGTCCGGCACGTACTACTTTGGTAGTTCCAATACACCCAAGTGGAGTTTGCTTCTGTTTCATTCATGATACAGTGTTGGGCCGTTAATAAATAAGGAATTTGATTGTTTTTGGTGTTGTTGATCAAGGCGCCTGAGCAGACATAAATGCCCAGATCGCCATTTTCGTCCTCGGCCTCAAATTCCAACATTCCGACAGAGCGAATGGGGTTACGCCAGGCATCAATTTGAGGATAGCCATTGGCGTTGGAGCAAACGACATCCACATTACAACTGCCAGAGGCTTTTTTGTTCAAGCCATTATTGGTGTTGTTCCGGAAATGGTGATACACGGTTCCAATCTCGCCCGAAATGGCTTCATTACCCGGAAATACCAATTCTACCAATGCGGCATTGCTGTTTACCACCGGAAACCAAAAAGAGCCATTGGCTTTCGGTTGTAGCGGAATATCCACTTGCTTGCTTTTGCCATCTAATGGAACAAACCGTCCGATGGACCCTTCTGGTACTTGTAGGTGGTCGAAACGAAGGGAGAGACCGAGGGCACTGGGGGAATCCAGCACCAAACGCCAAACCCGATTTCCCTTCTCGTCTGCTACCCAAGTTCCATCGTTGGAAAAATTTATCTTCGTTGGAATGGCTTTGGCAAGACGGTACCGATTGCCCCGCTTTTTTGTTTTGAGGGTTGCACGTAAGACTTCGGCGTCATTGTCTACGAGGGGAAGAGTGATGGCATCTACCCAAGCATATGCAGATTGTTGGCGGGTGGCTGATACGTTCATGTTTTGGGCGTAGAGACCCATGAAGGACATTCCCAAGCACGTTAGGAATAAGAGGTTGTGTAAGACAGGCTTCATATTTTTTAAATGGTATGGGTTAATTTCCGTATTATCTTGCTAATTCTGTGAGTGGCTGTTTGACAAACCTGCTATTTGGTTAGGACTACAAACGGTGGTAAACAGAATCCTCTATACGTTATGCTGGATTTAGCCAGATGGACGGAGGGTTTATAAAAATGGTGGGTGGGCATAAAGAATAAACTTAGGGAAACTTTATCCCTGTTTGCAAGCAATCACCCTTGACTTTTTTGGCAAAATGCACGAACTTAACACTGTTAAGTAATTATTCAATCATGGCACGTACTTCTGGAACCGACCTAAGAAGAGAAATTTTGGATACAACCCGCAAGTTGTTGATCCAAGATGGGTATCAAAACTTGTCTATGCGCAAAATTGCAAATGCCATTGGATACAGCGCCACAAGCATCTATTTGTATTTTGAGAATAAAGACAACTTGGTTCATGCGCTGATAGATGAAGGGATGGAAAAAATGCAGCAGTTACTGCTTGGTATAGACAACCTTCTGACCGATCCTTTGGAGGCGCTTCGGGAGTTGTGTGCTCGGTATGTAGCATTTGGATTGGAAAATCCTGAATATTACGAGGTGATGTTCCAGTTACATCCTGCGCGTATGGCCCGCTATCCGGTGGAGAAATACCGCAAAGCCCGCAAAAATTTGGAGGTTTTCCGGGATGTGATCGAGGCAGGGCAACGGATGTCTTTGTTTCGGGAGGGGGATGCGTTGCTGAAGGCCACGGCGGTTTGGACCTCTTTGCATGGTCTTGTTTCGCTGTTAATTGCCCAGCGGGTGGATCAGCAAATAGCACCGGATGACCTGAAAGAGCATGTTTTTGATCAAGTGGTAACCTTTGTGGGTACATAACTTTTTTGTCATGGAACTGAAAGCGCTTTTAGAAGTCTTAGGTTTATAATCTTAACAGTGTTAACTTTGCAATCCCTTATGGAAAAACGAATAACTTCAGACTATGGCCGTTTAACTCGCAGGCCATTCCGAACAGCCGCCGTTTTGGGGGCGGGTGTAATGGGTGCCCAGATTGCGGCACACTTGGCCAATACCGGCTTAGAAGTCTTGCTTTTGGACATTGCACCAAAGGAAGGCCCCAAGAATGCCATCGTAGAGAATGCATGGAAAATGGCCAGTAAACTGAATCCGGCGCCGCTCTTCGATAAAGATATTGAAAAACGGATTCGGTTGGGTAATTTTGATGAGCATTTCGATCAGATTGCTGACGTAGAATGGGTCATTGAGGCGGTTGTGGAACGGATGGACATCAAAAAATCTGTTATGGCCCGCATCGAGGCCGCAACGGGCGATCATGTGGTGGTCAGTTCGAATACTTCTGGCTTGCCCATTGCCGAGATGGCCGCCGACTGTTCGGAAGCGTTTAAGCGTCGGTTCCTCGGAACGCACTTTTTTAACCCGCCCCGCTACCTGAAATTGCTGGAATTGATCCCAACACCGGATACCGATGCGGCGATTTTAGAACGGATTTCATGGTTCGGTCGGGTACATTTGGGCAAAGGGGTGGTTTTGGCCAAAGATACGCCCAACTTTATCGGTAATCGGATTGGGGTGTATGCGATGATGCGTGCCTCGAAGGAACTCGAAAATGGATACACAATCGAGGAGATTGATGCGCTCACGGGGCCTATCATTGGGCGGCCCTCTTCGGCCACGTTTCGGACTGCAGATGTGGTGGGTTTGGACACGATGGCGCATGTTTGCCGTAATCTCTACAATGCTTTGGAGGGGCGTGCAGACGAAAGCCGTGACCTGTTTAGCGTGCCGCGTCATCTGGAAGAGATGATCGCTGCGGGTATGTTGGGGCAGAAAACGAAAGCCGGATTCTATAAAAAAGTAGGCAAGGAAATTCATTCCCTAAACTTACAAACGAAACAATTTGAACCCGCGAAGCCCAAAGATCTGGGAGATTTGTCGGGAATACGTGGTGGGCTTCCGGCGAAAATGAAGACACTTTGGGCAGATAAAGGGCGTGCAGGGGCTTTTTTTCGCGATGTAATGGTGGATACGATGGCGTATGCCGCACGTCGGATTCCCGAAATTTCGGATACGCCGTTGGAGATAGACCAAGCGATTTGTTGGGGGTTTGGTTGGGAAGCCGGGCCATTCGAGACATGGGACGCGCTGGGATTTGAGACGGTTTGTGTGGAAATGGAGGCGCGTGGCATTGTGCTGCCAGATTGGGTGGCGGCCATTCGTCAAGAAGGATTGCCGGGATTTTATCAAGAAACCGATGGGCGTTGGGCGGTTTATATTCCTGAAACGGGCACGTATCGCGCAGTCCCTACGTATGTGGATAATCTATCGCTGAATGTGGTGAAGCAACGTGCGGGATCGTTGGTCTGGAAAAATGATGAGGCGGCTCTTTTGGATATTGGAGATGGCGTTGCGTTGTTCGAATTTCGTTCCAAAGCCAATGCCCTGGGCGTGCAAGTGATGGAAGGGCTTCGGGATGCGATCCGTTTGGTGGAGGATGGAGATTGGCGCGGATTGGTCATTGGAAACGAGGGCAAGAATTTTAGTGTGGGGGCCAACTTGGGCGAGATGGTGATGGGCATGATGATGGGGGATTTTGTGACGATCGAGACCATGATTGCCCAGTTCCAAAACACGATACAGCAGGTGTATTATAGTACGAAGCCCGTTATTGTGGCTGCCCACCAGCGGGTGTTGGGCGGCGGTTGCGAGATGACGATGGCCTCGGCGGTTCCGGTGGTTTCTGCCGAGACGTATATGGGGTTGGTGGAATTGGGTGTGGGGCTGATTCCGGCCGGTTGCGGAACCATGCGTATGACGGCCTATGCCGCAGAACGTGCCCCGACGGATTTTCCGAGTGACATTCAGACGGTGCTCCGCAAACATTTTGAGACCATTGCAATGGCAAAAGTGGCCACCAGTGGTCGTCAGGCCATTTCATTTGGCTTTTTACCCGCACATACCCGCGTGGTGATGCACGATGATCGGAGGCTGTTTGTGGCCAAACAAGAAGTAATACGGCTCTCGGAAGAAGGCTATTTGCCGCCACCCGTTCGGAATGCGATCAAGGTGGTGGGTCGTGACGGACGGGCACAATTTGAAGCCGCGTTGTATCAATTCCGACAAGGGAAATATATTTCGGACTATGATCGCTATCTCGGTAGCCGTTTGGCCTATGTGATGACGGGTGGTGATCTCTCGGAACCGACGGAAGTGCATGAAGATTACTTATTGGAATTGGAGCGTGAAGTCTTTTTATCGCTCTTGGGCGAGGCCAAAACCCAAGCGCGGATCGAGAGTATTCTTACGACCAATAAACCCCTTCGCAATTAATCGGCGCGAACGCCTTTATCCTTCAACTAAAATAAGTAAAAATAAATGGATGCATATATTGTAAGCAGCGTTCGCACAGCCGTTGGGAAAGCCAAACGTGGAACGCTACGGCATGCCCGCCCCGAATTTATGGGCGCAGAGGCCGTGAAAGGTGCTTTGGCAAAAGTACCGGAAATTAAACCAGAAATGGTGGAAGATGTGCTGATGGGGTGTGCTTTTCCTGAAGGCCCGCAAGGGATGAACATGGGGCGGATTATTGCCCAAAAGGCGGGCTTGCCAGATAGTGTTCCGGGTGCAACGGTAAACCGATTTTGTTCTTCCGGTTTACAAACCATTGCCATGGCCGCGCAGGCGATCAAGAGTGGAGAGGCCGATGTAGTGGTGGCGGGTGGCGCAGAGTCTATGAGTTATGTACCAATGGGGGGCTATTATTATTCGCCGGATTTGGAACTTGCGTTGGAAATGCCGGATACGTATGTGGACATGGGGAATACCGCCGAAAATCTGGCGGTCGAGTATGGTATTTCCCGCGAAGAAGCGGATGCGTTCTCGTTGGCCTCGCACCATAAAGCCCTCGCGGCGATTCAGTCGGGCACTTTTAAAGACGAAATCGTCCCTTTATCCTTTGAAGAAACCTTGTTGGTGGATGGTAAGCGGGTAACGCGGTCGGTGGTGTTTGATACCGATGAAGGACCGCGTGCTTCTACGCCACAGGCCCTGGCGAAACTCCCTTCCGTATTCAGGGCTGGCGGGATTGTGACTGCCGGAAATGCCTCGCCTGTTTCGGATGGGGCGGCGGCTACCGTATTGGTGAGCAAGCGTAAATTGGAGGCATTGGGCTTAAAGCCGATGGCACGAATGGTGGGGTTTGCTGTTGCGGGTGTTCCGGCGGGGGTGATGGGCATTGGCCCCGTTCCGGCCATTAAAAAGGTCTTGGCCCAAACCGGGCTTTCATTGGCGGATATTGGGCTGATTGAGCTGAACGAGGCGTTCTCGGCGCAGGCGTTGTCGGTGATCAAGGCGTTGGGTTTGAATTCAGACATCATCAATGTAAATGGCGGCGCCATTGCACTGGGGCATCCATTGGGCTGTACAGGTGCGAAGCTCACCGCCACCTTACTCCACGAGATGCAACGGCGTTCGGTGCGTTATGGCATTGTGAGCATGTGTATCGGGGGCGGAATGGGCGCGGCTGGGGTTTTTGAAAACCTGGTATGAGTCCTTTTGGATGATTGGCAAGAGGTGGTTTTAAGTTAATAAGCCACCTCTTTTTATGGATTTCAATGCAGATGTTTCCGATCCCGCCTATGTGCGAGGTGGGTGATGGGTCAAGAGCTGCTTTCCAAAACCAATAAAACGGCATCGGCCAATAAAATCCGGTCGCCATCTTGGAGTTTTACCCACGCTTGGGCCTCTATCAGGCGGTCATTTATTTTTGTGCCTTGTCGGCTACGGTCTTGGTATTCCAAATAACGTCCCATCAGGTGATACCGAAAAGCCCCGTGCAGGCGCGAGACCGCTGGATGCGTGCTTACTTCCAGATCGGCGAAGGCGTTGGGGGCGTGGTCGTCTCGTCGGCCAATAGTGGTTTCGGTTTTAGATAAAGAGAAGGTCGTTTTTTCACCGGAAGGCGTGGTATAATGCAAGGTTCCGTAGTGGCCTCGTTTTGCACCGCTTTCTGCTTCGTCTAAGGTGTAGTAGGTATAGGTTCGGGTTGCCATGCCCGGATCGTTAGAGAGTTTTTCGGACTTGGGCAGGGTAAATTGCACCTCAATTTCGATTTGCACGGGCTGGAAATCGCGGTCTAAGGCTTCTTCTATTTGTATCGTCCAGAAATGATCGGCTTTGCGGTAGGGTTGGTCTTTATTGGTGAAGCCCACAAAAAGTTTTTCGATGAACCGGAAAAGCGGACGTTTGACGGCCATCTTGTTTTTTAGCGTCAATTCCCGATCCATCCGCCGTCGGGCTTCGGATTTGACCTGATCCATGATGGGTTTAAGCCCTTCTACCACTTCCGAATGTAGGCGGATTTTGTAAAATGCCGGAATAATGAAAATCCCTTCGCCCAATGGATGTTTGGCCTTTTCCATGGTTTCTACGAGGGTTTCAATAAGTTTTTGGGCGGTTATAGGGGAGATCATGGGGGTTTGGTCTGGATGAAGGAGAAACTACATCAGTAGTAGGATTCTTGCAAATGGATTTTTGGAAGGATTTAATCATCAAAAAACGTTTCTTCTACCGCCACCTGATACGCGGCTAAAAACCCCGCTCATGAACCAAAAACATGTAGGCCCTCTTCTGTTTTAATGCGGGTTTTCTCAGGAGGCGCTACATAAGCCCCAAAAGAAGAATATTGCCAATCGTGGGCGCTTTCTACAAAGCCATGCCGCACAGGATTTTGATGGATGTACCGAATTAAAACCCCAAAGTAACGTGCTGCATCCACCTCTTTTGCCTTAAACGCATGTTCAAATAAACTGCCCGTGCGGTGGTAAGGGGCGGTAGCCCTGTGATCTTGGTTGTTTTTGCCGTGTTACGTCCATCGGTTGATGTCAGGGCTACGCCCCTTTATCCATTCTTGTGTTGCATGATCTACGAAGATATTAGGGCTACGCCCCTTTTTTTCGTGCTGGTAACGCCTTACGGTTCGGCGAACGACGAAGGGGTTCACCCCAACAACCGTTTGGCGTGGCGCGAAGCGGCGCCCTAATGCGGTTTATTGCCGATAAGGGGCGGTAGCCCTGTGATCTTGGTTGTTTTTGCCGTGTTACATTCATCTGTTGATGTCAGGGCTACGCCCCTTTATCCATTTTTGTGTTGCATGATCTACGAAGAGGTCAGGGCTACGCCCCTTTTTTTCGTGCTGGTAACGCCTTACGGTTCGGCGAACGCCGAAGGGGTTCACCCCAACAACCGTTTGGCGTGGCGCGAAGCGGCTCCCTAATGGGGTTTA